>JACPNH010000040.1 GCA_016185565.1 Candidatus Woesearchaeota archaeon
AGGATTATCTTGGATATAAGCTCCTTTATTTGGAACATATAAAGTTCCTGTAAAAGCCCATAACCATCTGTCTTTCATTAATTGTTTAATTTCATTGCTGTATTTATCATCAGAATTAAAAGCTGTACAAACTAAAGAAGCTGTTTCTGCCATTGTTGGAGTTTTTAATCCATCTTTTTCTATTAAGTCTCGGACACCTGCATAAGTATTTGGCCCATAAGATGGAACTACGAATGTTAAATCTCTTCCATCATGGTCAGTAGTTAATTCAGTTCTACCTTCTTTTACTCTCATAATTTTATTCTGTGTTTTTGTCATTTTATTGTTTTACCTCTCTATTTGTTTAATTTCTATGTAAAACTAGAATATTTACTTGTTTATAAAGCTTTCGTTTTTGTTACTACTGTATAATTAAAACAGAAACCTTTTTATATAACCTCTTCTTACTATAGCTAAGCCCGACATGAGAATACTCAACGGAGCTATTGATAAATATCAAGCGATGAGGCTTGGGAGTTAGTGTTTCGGGCTATATTTAATAACATTCAAAAAAGTCATTAATAGAACAAGGATTTTGGATTATCATCCTTAATCACCTTTAATCAAGATCATTCAGATTATAGACAACAAAAAAGCAAATTTAATACTACAGTGGCGGCAAGATTTGGGTTAATGCTTAAAACATATTAAAAACTTGTTCTAAACTTTGGCTTTTACAAAAAAAGTGGATATTAAAATGAAAATAAAAATTAACATAGGAGTTGGTAAAAATGGGAAAGATAAGCCCAGTAGCTGCAAAATACATAGTTCATACTCAAATATCAATAGACGGAATAGTAGACCGTCCGGATGTTATAGGAGCTATTTTTGGACAGACAGAGGGATTGCTTGGAACAGATCTAGAGCTTAGAGAACTGCAAAGAAATGGAAGAATAGGCAGGATAGAAGTAAAACTAGACACCAAGACTGGAAAAACACAGGGATATATTATTATACCTAGTTCTTTAGACAAGGCTGAAACAGCCATTATTGGAGCGGCTCTAGAAACTATTCAAAGAATAGGGCCCTGTAATGCAAAAGTAAAAGTCGAGAAAATAGAGGACGTAAGAATAACTAAAAGAAACTATGTTATTGAAAGGGCTAAAGAATTGCTTAAAGAGTTAACTGAAAATGTATTGCCAGATTCTCAAGAAATTACAGATGAAGTAGCAAGTTCAGTGAGAATGATGGAAATTCGCGAGTATGGCAGAGATAGATTACCAGCAGGTCCATCTTTAGACGACAGCGAAGAAATCATAGTAGTAGAAGGAAGGGCAGACGTTCTTAGTCTATTAAAGAATGGCATTAAGAATGTGATTGCAATGAATGGAACCTCTGTTCCTGAAACTATAAAGGAATTATGCAAAAAAAAGGTTGTAACAGCGTTTGTAGACGGTGACAGGGGCGGTGATTTAATAATAAGGGAATTGCTGTCAAGCGCAGAAATAGACTATGTAATCAAGGCTCCTGACGGCAAGGAAGTAGAAGAATTGACAAAAAAAGAGATACATAAGGCATTAAGAAGCAAGGTGGCAGTGGAACAGATTTCAATGGAGATGACAGATAGTGGTAGAACAGAAAGAGCAGAGAAATTGTATGGACTAATACAAGAAAGATCCAATGGAAGCAAAGAGATGATTAGGCCTGTGTTAAATCAGGCAAATAATCCTGCTGTAGCAGTTCAAACTATTAGCAATAGATCAGAAAGGTCAGAAAGGCCAATGACCGTATTTAATCCAGAAAGACAAAGTATGCAAAGACCTAGCTTTATTGAAAGACGCTCTAGTCCTTCAAAAAAAGAATCTATGGCATTTAAGGAAATTTTAGATGATCTAATAGGCACAAGAGGGGCTTACATTTTAGACAAGGACATAAATGTGCTAGGGAAGGTGCCGACTTCAGAATTAGCCAGCACATTAAAAAGCCTGCCTTCTGGAGTGCATGCAGTAGTATTAGACGCTAACATAGATCTTGAACTTGTGAAAACAGCAGAACGCAGCAAGGTAAAATACTTAGTGGCAAATGAGTCAAGAGTTTCTCAAAATGATTCAAAGATAGTGGAGATAATCACAAGAAAGGAGCTTAGTTAATTTTAGTTAATTACTTTAAAGCAATTAAAAACATATATAAAACATAATCTTTTTTAATTTTTTTGATGAAATGGGATAAGATAAATACTATTTTGGTTGTATTCATGCTCATTATTATAGCTTATTTTATTTTTTCTGTTTTATTTTCTGTAAATTGCAAGCAAGACAGAAAGTGCTTTGATAAAAGGGCAGCTTCTTGCATGCCAGCTAGTTACTTGTATGAAAACCAAGAGAATATATTTCAGTACAATGTTATAGGGAGCTCATTTAACCATACATGCGCTATAGGAATTAAGTTGCTTAAAACATCGCCATTGTCTTCTTTAGAAACAAAGCAATTGTTTGAAGGAAAATCTATGACATGCAAACTTCCTAAGGAGCAGCTATTAATTGCTAGTGTTCAAGAAACTAGTAACATACTTAATTATTGCACTGGTCCTTTAAAGGAAGCAACTTTGGAATTAATGATTAAAAAACTATATGGCACGATAGCACAAAATCTTGGTGCTATAATTAACCAGATTTCAAAAAATCAGACTATAAACCAAATCACTAATTCTTATGAAACTAGCAATGGTAGTGTAATTTAATTGTCAAATCGACATAAAAATACAAAAACAAAGAGTGTAGGCCTCCAGGGTCGATATAATGCTTGTGAATCGGTTTGCCTTGAACTTTCCTCCCCTCTGCTTCCCTGTAAGCATCAGCATTAATGATTAATGTTGCTCCATTCCTGGCCTCACATGATTCGCAAAAATACCAATCCTGCAGGACAGAGGATCTACGTACGGTTCAAGACCAATACACAAATAATATACCTCGCCTGGCATTTGGTCCCAACATGAAGTCCGTTTTTGGGTACAGCGGAGGACTAGCCCGCCACCTAGCCTACAAATATAGCACTTTTTAAGGGATTTTAAACATTTCTATTCTAAGGGTTTTGCACATAAAGTCGTATTTCACTTTTCACGTTTCAATGCTCGCGCGACAGTTTTATAAATATGAATATAAGTCCTAAAATCGCTCAAGAAGCGATAAGCACTATAAATTCCTTGTAGGACTACTTTTTGTGCAAAGCTTATTCTAAGAAAAATTAACGATCTTTGTATAATGGGCCATACTTAAGCAATTTATAACGATCTTGAATATCTTGACTAATTTCATAGCCACTTTCTTTTAATTCATCACATAGCATTACGAATTCTCTTCTTACTCTGTTGTAATGAAAATAGGGCTGTCGAGAGTTATTTCTAAAATCTTGTTCTAGCTGTTCCAATCTCTTTACTTTGTCTTCTATATTTCCAGTTGGGTCTTCTGTCATTTTTATTTTTGCTAGTGGCCTACAAATAATATGTGCTTATCCTCTCCGCGCAACTCCATTAATATTCTCTTGACTACTGCTTGCTCTGGATCAGGCATTAGTTTCACGCGATTTTTTATGTCTTGGAATGATTCAAATGGTTTTTCTTCTCTTTTCTCTATTATTTCCCACATATGTTTTTTTCCAATACCAGGGATTAACTCTATTTGATGGCGTCTTGTGTTAATAGGGCCTGCTCTATTAAAGAACTCAATAAATCTGGACTCGTTTTTACTAACCAATTCTTTTATCACAATTTCAAGCTCTGCTTGTGCAGTATGTGTAAGTTTGTTTATAGGGATTCTTCCAACAATATGATGAATTTCTTCTCTTTTTCCCTCACCCATATAAACTTCTTGAAATGGTTGTAAGAAATTGCCTTTTTTAGGGACTAATTCTAGCAGGATAAAATGAGACTTGCCTATAGCTTGCGCTATTGGGGTTTTTTTGTGCATGGGTCTTGTATCGAATGGGTACCCATTTGGTAAAAAATCCAAGACTACTGCGTACTCTTCTTTGACTTGTGATATTTGAACCATTTTTCATCAATTTTTTAATATAAGCAAAGTTATACATATTTTTTCACAACATCTAATATTTTTGTAAAATCTTCCTCTTTTAATGACAAACTTTCATTACTAAACAAGGCTCTTAAACTGTCCATATCTTTAGGCAATACATCAATTAGTTTTACTATTAGTAAAGGCCTTAATCTTTCTATCCCTAGATTATGGAGCTCCTTTTTTAGTTCTTCTGCTTTCTGTAATTTGAGCTTTGTAACACTATTCAAATAATCTTCAGTTTTCTTAGCACGAAAATTTAGCTCTTTATCTCGTTTTTTTATTTCCTCAAGTTTTTGCCTGATTTCAGCCAAGCAAAGTGGATTTTCTTTTATTACTTGTATGCCTGCCATTTTATGCTCTTTTCAAGTGAATTGGATGAACCAATAATATTTTATGTTTGTTCTGATCTTTTATTTTAACATAGTAACATGAGCCCTGTTTTCCAGTAACGATGCCCGCTTTTCCATGATATCTTGGAAAATACATTCCTTTCTGATAGCCAGAATCTGCTTTTAAATACACTCTTGTTCCTTGATCAAATTTTTGCAAAAATTTCTTAATGCTAATTTTTCCTCTTTCATGTATATTCTTCCTTAGTTTATGACGAGTCTTTCTCCTAAATCCGCCTATTCTTTGCATTTTAATTTACCCCATAAACATACTTATATTAGTATTTAAAAACCTTTCTTTTGCATTTTTTATTATTATGGAAAATATTTTCTATTTTATTTATTATTTAGATGATATGACAATAAAAATAAATTGTTAAATCTTAGAAACATTTATAAATGATAGCTAAGCCTTTAAAAAGAAAAATGACTGACGAAATCAAGCAGATTATTAGAGTAGCAAACACCGATATAAGAGGCCATATACCTTTGTATCACGCACTCACAAAAATAAGGGGTGTTAGCTATAGCCTTGCAAATGCGATTTGTAATAGTGTTAATATAGAAAAATTAAGAAAAATTGGCTCCTTAACAGAGCAAGAATTAAACAAAATAGAATCTTGCATAAAGGATCCAATTAAGCACGGAATGCCATATTGGCTTTTAAATAGACAGCATGACACTGAAACAGGAAAGGACTTACATTTGACTGGAGCTGATTTAAAATTCAGAGTTGAACAAGACATTAAGACGATGAAAAGGCTAAAAACTTATAGGGGAATTAGACATTCTATTGGCCAGCCGGTAAGAGGGCAAAGAACTAAAGCACATTTCAGGAAAGGCACTACAGTTGGTGTGCAAAGAAGTAAGAAAATGATGGCCCCAACTAAAGACGATTCCAAGAAAGAGGGCAAGAAGTAAAAATGGGTAGTCCAAGAAAGCCAAGAAAAAAATACGAAACACCCGAACATCCCTGGCGTAAAGAAAGAATAGAAGCAGAAAAAATATTGCTAGAATGGTATGGATTAAAAAATAAAAAAGAGATCTACAAGATGGAATCAAGATTAAGATCTTTTTTCAGGCAAGCAAGATCATTAATTTCAAGTACAAGCGATCAAAGCAAGAAAGAAGAAAGGCAATTACTTGAGAAATTATATAAATACAATCTAATCCAAGACAAAAACACAAAGGTAGAAAATGTTCTTAACTTAAAACTAAAAGATATAATGGAAAGAAGGTTGCAAACTCTTGTGCATAAAGCAGGACTTGCAAAAACAATAAAACAAGCTCGCCAATTTATAGTTCATGGGCATGTTTTTGTTGATGGAAAAAAAATTTCAGTTCCTAGTTACTTAGTTTCAAGAAATGAGGAAAATAAAATAACATTTGATCAATTTTCAACATTATCAAATCATGAGCATCCTGAAAGAATAAAAATAGTTCAAGTGAAAAAACCACTTGTAGAAGAGACAAAATTAAATGGTGCAGCGAAAGAAGCGCATCAAGAAAAAGAAACTAAAAAAGTAGAAAAGAAAAGCATGAAAAAACCAAAAATAAAGGAATCTAGCTAAAATGGAACAAGAAAGGTATCATAAAAGAGAACAATTGAGATGGGGCGTTGCACATATTTATTCTAGCTACAACAACACCATCATACATGTGACGGATCTAACTGGGAGTGAGACTATCGCAAAGGCCTCTGGTGGTATGGTTGTTAAGGCTCATCGTCTAGAATCTAGTCCTACGGCTGCTATGAATGCTGCTAGGATTGCTGCTGAAGCTGCATTAGAAAAAGGAATCAATGCCATTCATATAAAGATTAAAGCTCCTGGTGGCCATAATGGCCCGGCAAATACAGGACCTGGAGCACAGGCTGCTATAAGAGCATTAACAAGAGCTGGATTGAAAATTGGAACCATAGAAGAAGTCACCCCAGTCCCGCATGACGGTTGCAGAAAAAAAGGAGGTCGAAGGGGTCGTCGCGTATGAGTAGTAACAAAGTTAGGATTTGATATAATCTTCTGCTTTTTTCTTGTCGATGATTCCATAAATATCTGTTTTGGAATAACATCCTCTTAGAAGCACAATTTCGTCGACTTTTCCGATTATTCCTAATCCGATTAAAGAAGAATTAATATTTGGTTTGGTCTTTAGATGTGCTCTTATGATAGACATTTGAACATATAGTTCATAAGATAAATCCAACACAGATTTAGATTCGTTTAATAAAGATTTTACAATTAATCTTTTAGTTTCACCATTTCTTCTTTTAAACCATTTACGATTCGCGCGGTCGTTTAAACCATCTAAACTTCTTTGCTTATATCCTATGGGTAATGGAGAAATGCTTTTGTAAAGTAATGTAAAAGATATTGCTTTAAATTCTATTTTCCAAGATTTCTTATTTTTATAATCCCAATCACGATTTTCCAAAAAATATCTATCTCTTATTCTTGAAGATAAAGGATTAAGTGGATAATAACGTGAAACAACCTCGTAAATATCTCTAATCAGCCTTTCATTATCTCCAAGTTCAATTCTTATTTTATCGTCTATAGCACCTTCATCAATAATCATCGCTTTAACAAATTCGTCTAATAGAATTTTATGTTGTTTTGTTAGGTTCTTGAATTTCTCAGATAAAAAAACTTTTAGCGATCTAAAATCTTGAATTTCTAAAATCTTAGAAGCTATATACCCTATTGTGTGAGAAAAATAAAGTTGATTTTCATTAGTTATAAAATTTATTGGAACTTCTCCAAAATAGTTTAATCTATTTTTATGGTATTCTACTAAATCAATTGTATGAGCATAAAAATAGCCTCCTTTTTTATTTCTAAATGAACCGTCAAACATTAAGTGACTAGCAACATAAAAAATATTTTTCAAATGAAATGGAAGTTTAGGATTGATAATTATCGTCCCGTCTTCATGATTACCTAATGAATCTATATTAATTTCTATTTCTTCCCTAGAAATATTAGTAAATTCTCTGAGTATTTCTAGCTCCCTAATAGTCATTCTATTAAATTTTGTAAATAGTCTTTGAGCATGCCATTTTGGACAGTTGAGAACCTTATAGAAACAGTTCTTATAATAATGACCAGTAAAAGCTTGAACCTTATTACATAATCTATTATGAAACTCATCCTTTAAACTAACAAATAATTCTTCTGGAAGCTGCCAGTAATGCACCAAAAGTTCATTTTCTTCTTCCATCTATTAAATTAAGGTAGAATTCATTTATAAGCGCGTCGCGCGACCTGTGAGATGTGAGAAGTGAATACAAAATATATATTAGACAAAACAAAATTTAAAAGTTGTTTATTATCGCATTTTATGGCGTAAAAAACTAGAATTTTAGATTATAAATTTCATCCATAAAATCCACTTCTCATAAATTATAAAATAAAAGAAAAAAATTTATTTCTGCATCTGCATGTTTGGATCTGGCTGCAATATGCCGAATAAATTTCCTTCTGTGTCCTTGCAATAAGCATGCATCCCAACTCCAGGAATGTTATGCTTGTCCATCGCAACTGAGCCGCCATTTTTCATTATATTCTTTAGTGCTTCATCTAAATTAGGAACTTCGATTGTGTTAATCGTTCCTTGTGTCATAAATCCTGAACGCTTCATTATTCCACCATTTATACCTGGATTTTCTTTACCTGTGTCTACGATCCAATATTTTTCCTTTCCGCCTTCCCAGCCCTTTATGTCCCAACCAAATATTTTCTTATAGAATTTAGAGGCCCTTTCTGGATCCTCTGCCGTTATTTCAAAGTGTACTGGTCTTTTCATTTTTTATTCCTCCTTGCCATTTTAATAACCTGTGAAATGCTCCACTCTAATATCTTCTTCTTTTACCCCAATTAATTTAAGTAAGTCAAACATCGCATCTACCATGGGTGGAGGACCGCAAATATAAAAAAGTTTATTATTTAAGTGATTTAGATTTGATCTTATTATTTTTTCATCAATAAACCCAGTTAAGCCATTCCATTGTTCTTTTGAATCTTTTATACTAGAAATGACATTAACTACCTTAAAATTTGGATTAGCTTTTTGCCATGAATATAACTCTTTTCTGAAGGCTATTTCTTCTGGTGTTCTACTTCCATAAAATAAGGTTATTTTTGTGTCTAATTTAGAGTCGATAGCATATTTTGTCATAGAACGGAAAGGAGTAATACCTATGCCGCCAGCTATCATTACAGCTTCTTTCTCTGGATAAAAAAAGAAATGCCCAAATGGTCCCTTTACACTAACTTTATCGTCTTTTTTTAAGGAGGCTAATTTCTGTTTATAAGGAGTTCCTGTGATTCTGGTAGAAATTAAAATAAAATCCTCTGTTGGAGATGATGCAAAAGAAAAATCTCTGAAATTTCCTTTAGCATCTTGAACATCAAGCAAGTAAACCATATATGTACCGGCCCTATAATTAATATTTTCTTTCTTGAATTTTACAGAGATTATTGTGGGGGTCTCATAATAAATTTGAGTAATTTCAAATTCCATCAAACATCTACCATTATTTTTCCGTTTTCGATTTTTACTTTGTAAGTTTGAAGTTTAAATGTTGGGATTGTTTTGCATTGCCCATTAATGACATCATATTGCCAGCCATGCCATGGGCATGTTATTGTATTGCCTTCAAGATTTCCTTCTCCTAATGGCCCACCAACATGCAAACAGATGTTGGTAGTAGCATAAATATTGCCGTCCACATTAAAAATTGCGATTTCCTGATTATTCGCCTTAACATGCTTTGCTTGTCCTGGTTCTAGGTCTTTTAATTTGGCTACTTCAATAAATGCCATGCTAAAGAATAGAAAATAACCTGTTTATTAATATTGCCTTTTAATGCTTTAATTTTTTAAAAAATAAAAAAGAAAGGTATAAAAATAGCTGCAAACCATGAATTTGAGAAATCGGTTTCTGTGTAAAAAGTAAGCTCTATGTGTAAGAAGTCTATCATTTTATCTACTTTATACACAAAGCCACAAATAGCAAAAAATTTAAAAACCTATCCCATCATAAACACTTATGGACCTAGAACAAACAGTAAAAGTTGAAAAACCACAAGAAAAAGTAATATCAGACGACGTGAAGCTTGGCGATCTTGTAAGGATAGACTATAATGAGCACCATTCTTGGAAAAGAGAGATAATGCCGAGAAGCAGAGTTGGATATGCATCACTCTTTATGGATGGTAAGATTTTTTTAATGAAAGACGACCCTGCAAAGCTGGGCTATTATACTTTTGAGTCTTTTATTTACCTTAATCAGATAACAGGATATGAAAATTTCTCAAGACAGAATATCCAATCATAGTTAAATTTTATTATTTTTATTATCTAGGGTTAAAAAAGTATTAAGAAACATTTAAAAACTTTGGAGTAATTATTTATGCTCTGAGATGCCATACCATTGCAATGGACATATTCGCCATAAATTAATAGAAATGTACGGTAGATGCGTTTATTGTAATTCTAGTTATTTAGAACTGATCACAGTAGACCATATAGTCCCTGTATCTTCAAGAAAAAAATATGGGTTGAGTTTTAATCAGGTTGATGATCCTTCTAATAAAGTACCAGCATGCAGATCTTGTAATGTCAGAAAACATAATAAAACACTTGAACAATTTTTAAATGAACACCCGGGGTATAGAAACAATTTTATTCATAACATTTTACACCCAAAAGACAAATCAGTGGGGCTACCATCACCTTCAAGAGGGATACTAAAATTGGCTGGTGTAGAATTGCATGCTTATCAAGAAATGTACTTTTAAAAGTTATTAAATCAATATGATGTTACATTCATAAAATTCTTCATCTTTTCCCAGTAATGCTCATGCCATCCTTCAGAAATTGATTTATAGAGCTTTTCTGGAACTCTTTCCTGAGTAAAAATTAATTTAGTGCCTTGATTAAATTTAGTTAAAGAAAAGGTTACAATGGAATAATGCCCATCTGGCCAATCACTTGCATGCCATTTTTGTACTATTTTTTTATCCTTAATCAATTCAAGGTTAATGCCTTCAGCGTACCCATCATAAACCGAGAATTTACCCTTAACTTTTCTGCTGATAATACATTCTGACTCTGTGAACTTAGAATGTTTCTTAGAATCCATTAATGCTTCATAAACCTCACTAGGATTTGCTTTAAAGATTACAGTTTGTTTTATTGTCTTAGTTTTCATAAGCGTAAGGTATATCTTTTATATTTAAATATTCCCACAAGAGTTAATTTTTTAAAACATTCTATTATTATAAAAATATGAGAGCACTGGTAACGGGTGGAACAGGGTTTATAGGATCTAATTTAGTTTTGAAATTAATTGAATCAGAACATGATGTAATCATGACTGGACATCATGCTGAACAAATAATACCAAATTTTAAAAAAGGTATCTATTTTCAAGGAGATCTAACCAATATTAAATGGGATTTTATAAACCATGTTGATGTTTTATTCCATCAAGCGGCTATTAATGACACGACTAGCATGAACAGAAGAGAGATGCTGAAAGTAAATGTTGAGAAATCAAAAGAAATTTTCCAGAGAGCAATAGACCATGGCTGTAAAAGAATAGTGTATGCTTCATCGACAGCAGTTTATGGAAATTTACCAGCCCCCTATACAGAAGATATAAAATTAGCACCATTAAATCCTTATGGGGAATCAAAAGAGCTGCTTGAAGAATTTGCGACTGATTTTTCAGCTAGGCATAAAGAAATTGTTGTGGTTGGTTTAAGGTATTCGAATGTCTATGGGCCTAGAGAAAATCATAAAGGAAAAAGGGCAAGCATGATTTACAAACTAGCGCAGATGATGATGACTGGAAATCCGAGACATTACAAATTTGGAGAGGCAAAAAGAGATTTTACTTATGTAAAAGATGTTGTTATGGCAAATTTACTTGCTTCACAATCAAGAGAAAGCTGCATAGTAAACTGCGGTTCTGGAAAAGCCACGAGCTTTAACAGATTAGTTGAGATAATCAACAAAGTTCTTGGTACTTCAAGAGTTTCGGAATACATAGAAAATCCTTACAATGAAATGTACCAGAATTTTACATTATGCGATATGAGCAGAGCAAGGGAAAAAATTGGATTTATTCCCGAGTATGACATAGAAAAAGGCATCAGAGACTATCATGAAAGTGGCTTTCTAGTCACAAGATAGTTTTATAAATTTTTTTATTTTATTTAAGAGTATGTTAATAAAGTATGTTAGTCCTGAAATACTACAAGCAGCGGGATTTAATGAAGGGGAGGTTAGTTTATCGATTTCAACTAAAGGAAATTATACTTCATGTTCAGTCTATCTGTCCCATATCACTTATCCATTAGACCAAAAAAGCGTCAACATAATCATTATAGAAGCAATAAGAGAACAGAAAGATAGAATACATAGGGATTGGTTTTTTGGAACATTCGACGGCCCAGAATTAGGTGAACTAAGCGGTTGTGCTGCTGACGAATATTTAAGAAAAGTGAAATCTGTATTAAAGAGGCCTAATAGGGTGGCAGCAAAGAATCTCGAATTAAGAATCCAAGAATTGCTGCCAAGCGAATAGTTCTATTGGGATTTTATCACACCATTTCTTGGGCATATTTTATTAAGATGACATTTGCTACATAACGGCTTTCTGGCATTACAAACTTTTCTTCCATGCCATATTAATGCATTGCTGAAAAATATCCATTCTTCTTTTGATATTTCGTGCATTAAATCTTGCTCAATTTTTTCTGGATTCTTATTTTTTGTCAATCCCAATCTGAAAGAAACCCTTTTTACATGAGTATCTACAACTATTCCTTCGGCTTTATTAAAAACTGCTCCTAGTATTACATTGGCTGTTTTTCTGCCGACACCTGGAAGTTTTATCAATTCTTCTAAAGAACTCGGAATTTTTCCATCATGTTTTTCTACTAAAACCTTGCAGCAATTTATTATGTTTTTTGCTTTATTTTTGTAAAAACCGGTGCTTTTGATTTCTTGCTCAAACATTTTTATATTGGCATTTGCATAATCTTTTGTAGTTTTGTATTTTTTGAATAAATTTTTTGTGACTTGGTTTACTCTTTCATCTGTGCATTGTGCGCTTAATATTGTAGCAATTAACATTTCAAGTGCATTTTTATTATGTAGCGCTGTAGCAGCATTTCGGTAATCTTTATGAATGATTCTTAAAATATCATTAGTTTGTATCATAAAGTTGTGTTATTATTTTAAGATTTAAAGGTTACTAAATTATTTTTTAAAGTAACTCCAATTTCTAAATCAACATTGTCTTTACCATCAACAACTCCAATTAAGAATCCATAAGCGGCTAGTCCAAATCTTTTTAACATATTCATTTTATTTAGAAATTCGGTTGAGTTATTGAGTTTATTTATAAGTTTTTCAAAATAATTTACTCAAATTTTATTTCAATCTTCTCACATCTTTGTAGGATTTCCGCCGGCTGCTGTGCATTGCATTGATTCAAAATATGATTATGGAATTCATTGCTAGGAATTCCATTTATGTACATATTAACCTTCCCTGGCTTTCCATTACATAAATCGCTATTCTTTTTATCCATAATTTGTGTTTCTGAGAATGGAATATTAATTGCATCAAAAAATTTCCCTAGTGATATGTCTGCTTCATTTCTCAGCACATTGCCTTCTATATGGATTATATCATCATTATGATGGTGTAATGAAACAATCCCGCAGAGGTTAGAAGAGCATCTTAACGGTTGCTCTTCTCCGCACACATAAATCTTGAGATTAGAATGCCAGTGATAAGGGCCTGAATGAATAGGCTTTGTAGCTTTTAATGATTTTGCTATAGCAAAAATTCCCAGCCCAATCAACAAAACAACCACAGCGATTATCCCGTATTTTAATGCCTTTTTCCCAGACTCTTTTTTTGATCTTATTTCTTCAGACTTTTTTCTTTCCTCTTCTCTTTGTTGCTTCTTAAGTTGTTTTTTTTCATGAGAAGTTAAATCCTTTTGTTCTTCAATTGGAGTTTCTGGATTGTTTTTGGTATTTTCTGGTTCCATTAAAATGCACCAAACTTTTACTTGTTTTGTAAAGGATGTTATATTTAAATCTTTTTGTTGTAATTTTTGTTTTAGTTATTAATAATGTTGTATAAAAAAGAAAAATCACAAGCTTTAAAAACCTATTATTTTCATTAAAATCTATTTCTAAAATGCAAATCCAAATATTGAAAAACACAGAAAACGAAATCTCATTTGTTATTCGTGGAATAAATCCTGCCATAGCTAACTACATAAGAAGGTCTATGGTAGCAGAAATCCCAATTTTGGCCATAGATGAAGTTAATTTTATTAAAAATGATTCTGTCTTGTATGATGAGATTATCGCCCATAGACTAGGCTTAACACCATTAAAAACAGATTTAAAAAGCTATGAACTAACAGAAGAGTGTACCTGCAAGGGTGCTGGATGTGCTAAATGCACATTAAATTTTACTTTAAAGGCCAAGGGCCCCGGAATGGTGTATGCTTCTGATCTTAAATCGCAAGATCCAAAAATAAGTTCTGTATACGAAAAAATGCCAATTGTTCTTCTTGTAAAAAATCAAGAACTTGAACTAGAAGCTACTGCAAGATTAGGCCTGGGAAAAAACCATGCAAAATTCATTCCTGGAGTGATTTATTATAGGAGTGCAATTAGTGGAAAAGGAAAAAGTGTTTCTGAGCTTGATTTTAAAGATACTGCCGAGTACGAACTAGATTCTGAAACAGACTTTGTGTTTACAATAGAAAGTTTTGGTCAATTAACTGCTAGAGAAATTTTTGAAGTTGGATTAAAGAGGTTTAATGAAAAATTGGATGAATTCGAAAAGTTTCTTAAGAAGATCTAAGTAACTAAATAGTGGTAATAAATAGGAAGTTTTATAAAAGTTTTTCTACTAATAGTTTATGGAAAAAAGTTATTTGTTGGGATCTACAAAGAACATTAGTAGACAATAGAGAGATTTTAGTGCCTGCAATCATAGGCATAGAAGTCCCAGTTATATAAAGGAGCTAGAATTATACTAAAATGAAAATCGGCGTGTTTTGTCATATTAATGGCAATTTGCAGAGGCTTGAAAATGTTTTTCATGCATTAGATGCTGAAAAAGTAAATCGAATATTTTGTTTAGGCAATCTAATCAGTCCTTTAGAAAGAATAGAAACAGATACAATAGGCAATGATGGTGTTGTTTTAGATAAAAACAGTATAAAATGCTGGGATCTTTTTAAAAGGTATGAAGAATATCTAGAAAATTTAAGAGGAAAAAAACAAACAGAAAATTCTATATATGCTTTTAGAGGTAAAAACGAACTTGATTTTTTATTAAGAGAAGAGAGTAGAAATAGAACCAACAGCAGATTTTACAATGAAATTTTAAACCATTGGGATGTTCGTATGGATTTAGTAGGCAAAAAAGATTCTAGAATCTACATTTTTAATACAGATCCAGAAAATATTGATGAGCACCTAACAGTTCATAGAGTAATGACTTTGGATGAAACTATCAATAAAAAAGATGAAGCTGTTGAAAGGGAGAAAATTAAAGACTATGTTTGTTTTTTTGGTGGTTGCAATTCTCAGAGTATATATGAAGTAGATGGTAAAGGTTTTGTACATATATTCAAACGTGATGTTCAATTATGCCCTGGAAGATCTTATATAATAAGCCCTAGTCCTAAAGACGGGGGGTATGCAATTTTTGATGGATATTCTATATCATTATATAGCCTTTAGATTCTTTTAAATTCTTATAAAAATTATTTCTGTACGGGTGAAAGCCAGTCTAGAGCTAATTTTTCGCCTTCATATAGTTCATTATGAATTCTACTTCCTATTCTGCCTACATAAAGCTTCTTTATTCCTGGATCGATAGTATAACCAGATCTTGCGAATGCCTCCAATATTTGGGATCCTACTCTCTTAACATCATCTATATCTTGGTATACACCTTCAGTTAATTCAAAACTTGAAATTCCCAAATTAATTCTAGTAACTCTATCATATTCTGTAATGACTACGCCACCCATAAGATTTTCTCTATCTCCGATTACAGTCGCTGCATATTTGTGGCCAGGTATATTTTCTGCATTTGCATATTGATCAATAAGTGTAAATTCAGAACTTTTTACATTGGCTAAAATTGGATGCCATGCTTCGGATCCGGTAGGCATCTTACTAAGATCTAATTCTAGTGTAGTTCCCGATGGACTTAAGAACCTTGGTGTTGCTGTTTCTTTGAGTGCTTTATTCATTAAAACTAATGGTAAAGAAGCCTCTGGAAGTATAGGAACGCCTTCTATTTGTGGCCTTAACACATCTTGGGGTGCAGGAACAAATATTAAAGGTCCCTCGAAATGGGGTGCACTTTGGTAGCCTGGAGTTTGAGACAATGCAGCTATAGCTTCTACCGACATTCCAGCAAAGATCAATGCACCTCCTATGAAAGGCCTTATATTTGGAGGAGTTTGTGGAAGTATATAATTTAGATATTCATAGACATTTGTGGCAGTTTGTTGCAGTGCTGCAGCTTGAGCCTGATTTCCAGTAGGATCTACAAATTTAATAGGATTATTCCTGTTCCAAATGGCTCATAGCTTAACTCTTGCAGTTTATTTCCATTTGAATCTGTAATTATTCTTGTGCTGCCTAGACTATCTTGACTAAAATAAACCTCATTATTATTAATGTCGAGTCTTTCTATCAATTTATTTCCTAGGTAAACATTAGAATATTTATTAGCAACAG
>JACPNH010000041.1 GCA_016185565.1 Candidatus Woesearchaeota archaeon
GAACAGAAATTCCCCTGTTGGATTTTTCCAGTTGTCTGTTGTGGGATATGTTCCTAAAGACCCATGTAATGCAAAGGTCTCAAGAAGATAATCTGTAAGTGTGAATGCTTTTCTTAATCTTTCTGCACTTTCAATATTTGTGAAGCTTCCTCGTACCTTGAGATTAATATAAGCATCAATCTTGCTGTGCAATCTTTCAACAGGAAGATTAGACAGAAAGAGAAATAAGTTTTTGGTGGATAATAATTTCTCTTTCAATCCAGCAGTGTGATGTATGCATTTTCTTCCAAATTTATTTGCTGTCTTGATATAGCTGGGATTTTTATCTGTTACATGGATGTCCATATTTTTCTCACTCTGTTTATGTTTCCCCATATGTTCTTTGATTGAAGACTTATCTTTAGATTCAAGTATAGAGCTTGTTAATAGCCTTCCTTGGTGGTCTACAGTATTTACCCAGTAAGCTAATTCTTTTCCAATCTTTATGAACTTCTCGTCTGTGTGTCTTATTTTTAATTTACCATCTTTTATTTCTCTTTTAATTTCTGGCATTTGCTCCAGAAATTTTGATGACCAAAAGCAAATAGTTTCTTTGCTTATTGTACACCTAAAAAAAAAGAAAAGAAATAGCTGGACTATTCTTGCAGGTATGAACAAATGAAATAAAATAGCCACACTTAACACCTCTTTAGGTATTCTGTTCCTATGAAAAAATTCCGAAGTTGTTTCACAGAACCTCTTCCCACATTCTTTGCATTTATACCTTTGTTTTCTATTACTTAATTTGCCGTCTAGTTTGTATCTACCTGAATAACAGATTGGGCAAGACATTTTTCACCACCTCTTTTTAATTGTTTTGCCCTATCAAACCTTTATCCTAAAATAAGTGGGATTTTAAGGTTAAAAACCTTAGCACCACTTAACCTGACGGTCTATGGTTCCTTTCACAGCATATATTTTGGATTCGTAACATTTTTAAAACTGTATTTAAACATCAAATAATGCCAGATTGGATATTTCATATTGCATTACCTTATTTAATAGCTACAATATTTAAGGTAAAAGAAAAAAGACTAGTTGTATTTGGGTCATTAATGCTAGATATTAGCAGTTTTTTATTTGCTTTTAATGAATTTACTAATTTATTTAATCAATTAACTTTAGTAAATTATTTGACAATGACTCATAGTATTTTAGGGGCTTTATTGTTTTCAATAGCTTTTGCATTTCTAACTATAAACTACTGGAGAGGTTTTATTATATTATTTTTAAGTGGCTTATTTCATATGTTTTTAGATTTATTCCAGTATGGGGCTGATGTAAGATTGTTATGGCCTCTATCTTTTAGCAAATTTTCATTTCCTCTATTTGACCCAACAGCTTCGATGATGTTTATTTTATCTTTGATATTGTTTGTAATTGCAATTTTAATAGAAAAGAAAGAGGGTTTAGAATTAAAAATAAGGTTAAGTAAAATGCAGTGGGTTGTTGTATTTTTGTTAATTTATGTTTTATTAAGTTATTTATCAATTCCTAAATTAAATCAAGAGAATATTTACAATTCTGGTTTTTTAAAGAATCCTGAAATGTATGAAGGCAAAGAAGTTCCTTTAACAAGGGCTCATGTAATTGCTAATAATGAAGTTGAAGTGGATGGAATGAAGATTAAGATTAAAAATAGAAATGATCTTGAAGTTGGAAATATTATATTATTAAAAGGAATTTACTCTAAAGAAGGTTTTGAAGTAACTTATGAGCATGAAGACAACAATAGGAAGGTTATTTATTCTGCAATAGGATTTTTTATTGCATTAATTTTGATAATTTTTAATAGTTTTAGGAATTTCTTTTATTATTTAAGGCAGTCTTTTATGAAGCATAAGGTTTAAAACTTTGATTTTATTTATTCTTTACAAGCCGGCGTCGCTTAACCTGGTAGAGCGGTGGAGAGCCTTTCTTTTAGAAAAAGAAATCTTCGGGAAAGAAAAGGTTTAGCCGAATCTCGAACTACAAAGGGTAAACCGCTGTCCGCAAGGACTTGTAGGTTCAAAAGAGCTTTCTTAGGAAGAAACCTCGGAAAGAAATTGAAAGTCCTGCCGCCGGCGATTTTTTAATACGCAAGTCTTTTAAAGGTATTTTAAAAATTTAATCTTATGATTATTGCATCAGATATAGATCAAACATTAGTTGAATATTTTGAACCTTTTATAAAGTTTAATAATGAAGTTCATGGAACAAATTTAAAAAGAGAGGATATGGATACTGTAGATATAAGTGAACTTTTAGGTGTTTCAAAAGAAGAAGCAATAAGAAGAATGGACGAATTTCATCAAACAAATTACTTTAAAAATATAATGCCAATTAAAGGCTCTCAAGAAGGGGTTGATGATATAAAAAAGAGAGGTCATAAATTAGTAGCAATAACTGCAAGACCAATTAATATAGCTAAATATACTATAGAATGTCTAGAAAAATTTTATCCTGGAAGACTTTCTGGGGTATATCATTCTTCAAAAAATGGCTCAAGAAAGCATCAAATTTGTCTTGATATTGGTATAGGTTGGATTATTGAAGATAGACTAGACTATGCAAATGAATGTGCATCAGTAGGCATAAATGTTCTATTACTAGATTACCATTGGAATCAATCTGAAATTCTTTGTGACGGAATTACTAGGGTTAAATCTTGGGAAGAAATAAAAAATATACTTAAAAAGGAAGACCAATGAAAAGCATATCGATTATTATTCCTGCTTATAATGAAGAAAATGTGATAGAAAGTACTGTTAAAAGCTATTTAGATTTTTTTAAAAAGAAGAAAACAGATTTTGAGATTTTAATAATTCCAAATAATTGTAGTGATAAAACACCTGAAATAGCTGAAAATTTATCTAAAAAATTTAATGAAATTAAAACTAAAAATATTCCTTATAAAGTTGGAAAGGGTGGAGCAGTACTAGAAGGTTTTAAATTGGCTAAAAAAGATTTATTATGTTATGTTGATGCAGATAATTCTACTAAGCCAGAGATGGTATGGAAGATGTTAAATGAAATGGAAGATTATGATTGTGTAATGGGGAGTAGATGGTTAAAAGACTCTAAAATATTAACTAAACAGCCTTTATCGAGAAGAATAGCAAGCAGAGGATTTAATTTATTAGTAAGATTGATTTTAAATTTAGATTTTACAGATACTCAAAATGGTGGTAAAATTTTTAAAAAGGAAACAATTAATGAAATAATTAATGAAATAGATGATAGTTCCTGGGCTTTTGATGTTGGTTTGTTGTATTTGATTAAAAAAAATAAAGGAAAAATAAAGGAAATACCTATTGAGTGGACTGATTCTGGTAAAAGCAGTTTAAAGATGCATAAAGCAATACCGCAAATGTTTATGAAGATTTTAAAATTAAGATTAAAGTAAGAATTCTAAATTTAATGTGTGGTTGAATTTAATAGATTTTTTTTCTCCCTTTTCTGTGTATTCTGAATCTACTAAATAAGGGGGTAGGATGTGACGACCAATTTTTCTTTTTCTATCTTTGTACCTAACTTGAATAAAATCTTTTTTGTATGGTATTTCAATTTCTTTAATTAAAATATCTGTAGCGTGTTCTCCAATATAAATGAAAAGATCACCATTACAATCTGGAAGAGTTAAATCGTTCATTTTTATCTTAAGCAATCTTAGTAGGTGAAAATCATTCCAAGAAATTGGATCTCCTTCTGATTTAACAACTAATAAATAACGGTTCTCTTTAATAATTTCTTCTTTTTTATCAATTAGTAAAGGAAAAACTTCATTCAAAATACGAATAGAATTTAATTCAATTAAGCGACGTATTGGTTTATAGAAATCTTCATCTTTTAACTCTAAATTCCTCTCCTTACCTCTTTTTCTACTTTCTTCTTTGATTAAGTATTGCATTGAAGGATGAACTGTAGATGAACCTTCAGTATTCCCTGAAGAGATATTTTCATAATTTCTTCTTATATACTCTGGCATCCAAGCATTAGGTACTGTTGGAAGAGCAAGTGCACAACAAACTACTGAAATTTTTAAGGAACCAAAAGAACGTTCTGTAGATATAATAACTGGCTTTTCTTTATTCCCCTTATCAAAAATCCTATTTAAAATGCTACTTTCCTTTTGTCTGAGTTCTTCTAAATTTTTGATATAAAAATCTTTACGAACTTTATTAGTTTCTGGATCTATTGAAAGTTTAAAATCAAATCCCATAAATTTTGATGCAGATTACTACTTTTTATATTTTGTTGTGATTGAATATCAAGCTTAGAATGAAGGCTTTTTAATAATCTTTATATAATAAGTTAAATTAAAATTATTATGGATAAATTATTTTTTAGAAGAGCTTTAGCTTATTTAATAGATATCTTAATAGTCATTTTTATAACTTATCCTTTATGGAGTATTAAACCAGATACGACCCAATATGTAGTAATTAAACAAGTATTATCGATTGTAATTTTAATATTATATTTTTCTTTATTAGAGTATAAGGTAGAACAGACTATTGGAAAGTTGATTATGAATATAAAGGTTAAAACCAAAGGAAGGTTAAAATATAAACAAACCTTAATAAGAAATTTATCAAAAGTATCAACAATAGTTTTATTAATAGACTCTATACCTTTATTAAAGAGTGAGAAACAAAGATATTTAGAAAAATTGACAAAAACAGAGGTGAAGGATGGCCAAGAATCATAAATTTTTAAAAGCACTTTCTATATTAGCATTTTTGTTTATCTTAAGCCTAGCTTTTTCACAGATTTTAAAGATAGGTAGTGCAAGAAATAAAATAGCAATAATACCAATAGACGGTATGATATTAAGCGATAGTATAGATACTCCATTTGGGGAAGAATCTGTTTCATCTGTTGATGTTGTTGAATTTCTTGATGAAGCTAATAAAGATAAAAACGTTAAAGGAATAATTTTAGAAATAAACTCTCCTGGTGGAAGTGCTTTAGCAAGTAAGGAAATTGTTGATAAAGTTAAGAGCATTGAAAAACCAATTGTTTCATGGATTAGAGAGGTAGGAGCTTCTGGAGCTTATTGGGTAGCAAGTGCTTCTGATAAAATAATTGCTGATGAGTTAAGTATAACTGGTAGCATTGGCGTAATTTCATCTTATTTAGAATTTTCTGGTTTACTGCAAGATTATAATGTAACCTATGAGGATTTAAAAACTGGAAAATATAAAGGAATAAAAAGCCCATATAAAAAATTAACAGATGAGGAAAGAGAAATTTTACTTAAAAAATTAGAATTGATACATAAGATTTTTTCAGATGATGTTTCTAAGAATCGTAAAAAAGATTTAAATAGTGTGTCTAATGGATTATTTTATTTGGGAAAAGAAGCTTTAGATTTAGGTTTAATAGATATTTTAGGCGGTAAGGAAATAGCGATAAATACAACAAAACAATTAGCTAACGTAACAGAGGCTGAAACTGTAAGATTTGAAAAGAAAATGACTTTAATTGATGTTTTACAGAAGTTTGGGGCTAGTGCATTTTATTCTTTTGGGAAAGGATTTGGAAGTTTTTTAGTTAGTAAGAATGATGCTGCTTTTATATTAAAATAGGACAGCAGTTAATATAAATTAAATCACCTGATTATAAACATGAAAACTGTAGAAAAACATTATGCTAAAATTGCAAGATTATACGATGTTATATGGAAGGGCTATATAAAGAACACAAATGAAGAAGTAATTAAAAATTTAGAACTAAAGGATGGTTTTGAAGTTTTAGATGCTGGTTGTGGAACAGGTTATTTAATTAAAAGACTATGGGAAGAGAATCCAAGGCTTAATATTATTGGGGTAGATATTTCTGAAAAAATGTTGAATATCGCAAAAAAAAGATTAAAGGGAAGAAAAATTAAATTATTGAAAAAAGATATGGAAGATTTAAATTTAAGTGATAAATTTGATATTATTGTTTCGAATGGAAATATACATTATATAAAGAATATTGAAGGATTTATCCAAAAATGCAAGAGCTTACTAAAGGAAAATGGTCAATTGATCTTAGTTGACTGGTCTAAAGATTATTTATTGTTTAGGGTATTAAAGGTATATTGGAAATTCAGAATTAAACCATTTACACAGATTTATACTATGGAAGAGATTAAAGATAGATTAACCAAAACAGGATTTAAGATTGAGAAAAGTTATAATTTTAAACCTACAAGATTTTGGAGATGTTACTTGATTAAGGCTAAGGTTTAAATAGATTGTTTTTAAATTAATATTATGAAAAAAGGGGATGTTTTGAAATTTTTAAGTTTAGTATTATTTTAATTTGCTTATTTAATTTTACTGAATTTGGAGCGAAGTTTATTTAGGTGATTGAGAACATATATCCTACGACATATATCTGGTGGCTATACATGAGTGCTAAAGATAACTTTTTCAATATTTGCTTATTTATTTCTAGTTAGTAATTCGCTCATCAAACCTCTCTTAAGATTTTCAAAGTTTTTCTATCAATGGCGTGTTTTAATGTTTTACCTAATTTACCTTGTTTATGTACCCTTATATCCCCCTCTTTAGATGACGTAGCTGAAAATAGATATTCTTCATCAACATAAAAATCTAAATTTTTATTTTTAATATTTGTTAGTACTATCAGATATTTATTGCTTTCATCAACAGTGTAATTAACTTCTTCACCTTCAACTTGTGGCTTACCTTCAAATTCTCTAACATCCAGGCTTATACCTAAATTCTTTTCAAGTTTTTCAATATTAACTCCCTGCTTACCAATTATCCTTGCAATATCTTCACTATTAACATAAACTGTTGCCCTGTTGCTATTTTGCATTTCAACTTTTACATTATCGGAATATTTTTGCAATTCTGCTTCAATTTGTCTTCTAGCTAATTTGTGTACACCTGTTTCTTTAGCACCTTCACTAACAGGTACTACTACAGTCTGCTCCCCATAGCTGTAAATTTCATATTCCAATCTTTTATTTAAAAAATCATAAACTTCAACGACAGGTCTTGCCAAATCAGCTTCCATCATACCACTTGGAACTTTAACTGTTATTTTTAGTATCAAAACTTTGGCAATAGCGCCTTTATCCATAAAAATTATCGTGTCTAAAACTGATGGAATTATGCCTGTGTCAATTCTTCCAATAAATCTTTGAACTGCATCTATTGCATTAGCAGCGTGTAAAACCCCTATAACCATTGAGCCTGCCAATCTTAAGTCGACAAATAATTTAAAATCGGGGGTATCTCGCATTTCATCAAAGATAATCGCATCTGGTCTTGATAAAAATAAAATATCATGAATTTCTTGAGATGTTGTAAAATTTTTAGAGTATTGTGTAATGTCGTCCGATAAAACCAAATCTCTTGGAGATTCAACAGTTTTTGTAATTTTTTTAGCGCTATTATAGTATTCACAAATTGCTGCAGCTAAAGTACTTTTTCCAGAACCGGTTGCTCCTGCGATTATTAAACCATTTACTTTTGTTTTAATTCTATCATCTATTTCTGGTGCTAGGTTATAGTCTTCTAATATCAGTTTTTTAATTGGTCTTACTGCTGTAATCTCCCAGCCATCGGATATTGGTGGTTTTGTAATTACAACCCTATAATTTTTGTATTGAACTATTGTAGATCCTTTTCTAGAGATTTCAACAAATGATTTTGGATCTGCTCTTGTGGCTTCAACAATTTCTTTTGCAATATCTCTTACAACTTCACTTTTTAATTTATTTGCCACAACAACTAAATCCCATCTTCCTGGAAAACCTTTTTTAGCTTTTACATCACAATCTTCTTTTATATGTACACTCATTGTGGTTTCGTCAAAAAAACTTTCTAATTTCAAAGCTTTTATTAATTTTTTAAGTTCGATAAATTTTACTTCTAGTCCAATGGCTTTTGCACTTTCAGCCTGAATAAAATCTGCAGTAACTAAGATAGCATTTTCGTCATAAGCCAAGTCCCTAATTAAAGAGTCTATTTCACCGCCTGCTTTTGCAAATTTAATTTGATATAAGTTGGGTCTTTCACCTATAAATTCAATTTCAATGCCTTCTTTTTGTAATTTTTGAAGCTCCTGTAATTCTTCTAAACCTAAAAATCCAATTTCCTGACCTAAATTTGCTTGATGCTCTAATTCTGCCAAAACTGCTTTAGGGATAAGAATTTTACCTTTTAATTTACCTTCTTTTATTAGATTAGAAGCAACCTTTTCAATAACAACTGAAGTGTCTAAAACAAACTTATTTTCCATATAAAACTAATCTAAATAGATGTTTTTATTACTTTCGAAATTGAATTTAAGTATATATTATGATATAAATATCAAAAAGTGGTCAGATTTAAATACTTAAAGGCATTGTTAATCATTTTATGTCTTTAGAAGAGAAATATGACGAGTATATTGATTTAATAAAATTAGGAATGGTGGAGTATGAGAAAGAAGCTAGAACACTTATTGCAGAAAATCAGAATTTAAGTTTAGATAGTTTAGAAAATGCTTTAAAAATTGGGTATAAGAAGGTTTTTGAGATTTATATAAGATTGATAAGCGAGGGAGATAAAGAACATAAGATAAGAGCTGCAAGATTAATACATAAATATGGTTTTCCAGTTGAGAGTTTAGAAGCAGCATTAGATAAAAGCAGAACGATTAGTTTAAATGATAAAGCTAGATTAAAAGAATTAATAGAATTTAGTGAACTTATTGAAGAAAGGGAGATTATTAATGAATTAAAAGCTGTCTTAAATAATTTTAAGGATATATCTTAGAATCAATTTTGTTTTACAATAATCCTTTTATAATCGTTAGAAAGTTTTTAAAGTATGTGGATTAACCATTTTGTAGAATTTGAAAGAAAACAAAAAAGAGTGAACAGACTAGTTTTAGGTTTTTATCATACATCTGGGAGAGGTGTTAAGGTATTTCTAAATCAAAAAGTAAAAATACCCTCGCAATTTTTTTATTTTGACAGTAATGGACTGGAGGAGTGTATAAGAAAAGTAAGAAATGATGAGCAACTTAAAGATTTTATGTTGGAGTTAAGATGTGCAGAAAATGCTGATCAAAAGTTTTATAGTAATATGGGGATATTTGTTAATGGTGGTATAAGGAATTATCATGTTCTCCAAATTGATATGCCCCATAATCCTTCTCTAGAAGACAAGTTACCTAAAACGTTTCAAACTGGAAATTATGACAAGATTTTAAGGTTTAGGGGGTTTTATCCAGAGAGAAAAGTTGAATTTAGTGATAAGATGAATGAAATATTTTTAAAGATTGATAATTTTTCTGGAGATGATAAAGAGGCTGGATCAATAGATAAAGAATTGAAAGGTATTGATGGCGGAAATTCTTTTCAATTTAGCAAAGAATCTAATAGCTATGAAATACAGCTTAATTCTTTAAGAGGTTTTAGGTTTTTGAATGAATTTTTAATTGCAAGCGAATTAAGAAGTATGTCAACTTTGTATTTGGATATTGAGAAACCCTTATGGAAAAAAGAAGAAGAAAAAGGGGATATAAAACAAAGGGAGAAATTAATAAAAGAAAAAAGAAAGAATGAGAAAATACCAAAAAAGAGAAGAACGAAGGAAGATGATGAAAAACTTTTTGATTTAAAATTACAAATAGCAGAATTAGAAGATTCTTTGACTCTTAATATTTCTGGCTTAGATCCAATATATTTATACGAAGATTTATTTGAAGCTAGAATTTCATGGATTGGTACAAGATGGAAGAATGCTTGTAATGAAACTGAAAAAGATATAAAAGAACTTTATGTTTGGGATCCATTTAATGAATTTGAACATAGTGAATTTAATAATTATAAAATTAAAAGATTTGATGCAGAGAAAGATTTACTTTTAGATTTATTAAGTACAATGAAGAAAAGAAGGCCTTTATTGGCTGTTGCGCATAATGGTGCTTATGATTATACTCAAATGCGAATGGCTTTAAATGATGAGAAGGAAATTTTTGATCCATTAATTGAGGATGTACAGCCAAGAAGAGATTTTGTAAGGTATTTTGTTCAGAGAATGAGAGAAGATATGATTTATGTTGATACTTTGTGGCTAAATAAAATCTTTTATCCCTAGCTTGGGCAGAGAAGTTTTGATACTAGTTTTAAGCTTGAGAGCGTTGCACAACACCATAAGATTGATTTCAAAAAGTCACATAGTCATGAAGATTTAAGATTTATTGAGTTGGATAGACTTTTTAATCCGTTTTTAGAGGCGAGAATAAAAGCTGCTGAAGAAATGGCAACTTATACTGAAAGTGATATAGACCCTCTTGTTGAGATGTTTGAAAAAACTAAATTTTTAGAATTTATTTGCAAGATGAAACATGCTTTTCCGTATTGCACTTTAACTGAGATTGGTTTTTCGCCTGGCTGTGCTAAAAAAGTGCATGAGGTTAGACATTATGTAAAAGCTGGAAATCTACCTTATTTTGGTTATTCGCAAAAAGAAAGAGAGGATGAGATTCAGATATTCAAAAAAAGATTTAATAGTTTTAAAAAAGAGAAATTAAAGCAATTAGGTATTAAGTTTAAAGAAAGTGGGGTAAATGTAAAAGAATTTTATTTGCCCTTAGAGGAATGGATTTCTCCAATATTATTCACTTTATCTCCAAGATTAAAATTGGTTTATGAAAATATATCTAATGATGAAAAAATTGCTTTTCTACAATATTTAAAAGCATTTGCAAGAGATGTTTTTGTAGATTCTTATTTTGCTGAGAAGGAAAGAGATGAATTTGAAACAGCTGAAAAATTAAGCTACAATAATAGAGAAAAATATTATTCTGATGTTAATGTCACAATTGGGCTTATTGATTTTAATAGTAAAAATTCTTTTAGTACAGCATTTAAAAATCTTAAAAACATCTTTAGAAGCATTTATGTTAGTATTTCAGGAAAAGAAAGGTCAAAAATAAGACCTACTAAAAAATCTGTTGAAGAACTTAAATTAGTTAATTATCTTGTTGATGAAGCTGATCTTTATTTATTAAAACAAAATGCTAGTGAAATAAGTTTAAATCTGCCAGAAAAGTCTCAACATAATATAAAGAGATTTTTAAGCACGTTTAATACCTTTGAAAATATATGGGGGAATTTAGAGGATAAATTAAAAGAAAATGTTGAATTTCCTAGAGCGCTTCCGTATATAAGAATGAGAGAGGAAAGGGCTAAGTTTTATGAAAGAATGTTTTATGCAAGATATGGATTTAATTTTAATGTTTTAAAAAAGATGACAGATGAGGCTTATATTAATTTAGGCAAGAGTTTAGACTCTAGTGAAATTATTGATGTGAAAGGGGATTATTTATTTGTGGAAAGCGAGAAAGATATACCAAATACGTATACAGTTAGAACTTTTGAAAGATATCCTTAAGATAATTATCCCCCTTCAAATGATGTTTGAACATAGTAATTAATTCCGTGATTTTTTATAAAATGGTAGGCAGAATAGGGGTTGTCTAAAAAGTCATCTCATTTCCAAGTAAAATTATATTCTGCAGTACAAGAATCTTTATATATAATTGTAGCCCTTAATTTAATAAGATGGTTCATATTGAAATCTATGAAATTAAGGGCAGGAAGTATAGGTATGAAGTAACAAATTATCGCATTGGAGAAAAGGTAAGACATAAAAAAAAATACCTTGGACCTGTTAAGCCAATATACAAAACAAAAAGGGGTGATTAAATTGCATAAGAAAGTTGTGTTTAAATCTTATTCTCAAAATCAGCAATTTCTTTTACCAAAGAACATTGATGATTTTGTAATAAAGGGGCATATAGCCAGATTAATTAGTAAAATAATTGACAACATGGATATACAATATATTATTGCTACATATAAAGGCGGAGGCACAAGTTCATATAATCCAAGAATACTGTTGAAAGCTTGGATTCTTGGATTTGTTTACAGAATTTATAGCTGCAGATTATTGGCAAAGGCAATTCGGGAGAATTTGCCTTTCATCTGGATTGCCGGGAACCAGCAACCAAATTTCAGAACACTAAATAATTTTAGATTAAGATTGAAGGAAGACATAAAGAAGATTTTTAAGGAAATAGTAAAATATGCCCTTGAAAAAGGCATTATCGAAGGCAAGGATATCTTTATAGATCATACAAAAAGAGATGCTAATTCAAATAAGTATAAGATTGTGTGGAGAAAACAAGTTGAGAATCAGTTAAATAAAATAGATGAAGAACTTGACAAGCTATTCAAACATATTGATGAGCTGAATGAAGAAGAAGAGAAAACCTTTGGCAGCAAGGATCTGCCAGAGCAAGAAAGAGCTGGGTTCGATAATAGTAAGGTTGGAGAGATTATAGATAAAATAAATGAAGATATAAAAAACAAAAAGATAACAAACGATGTAGGGAAAGAACACAAAAGGGAAGTAAGAAGAATCAGAGAACTTCTAGAGAGAAAAGAAAAATATAACCTAAAAAAAGATATACTTAGCAATAGAAATAGTTATTCAAGAACTGATAATGATGCAGTTGCTATGATGATGAAAGATAAGATCACTATAAGACCCGCTTACAATGAAGGTGTTGCTGTTGAAAATGGTTTTGTTCTGGATTATGTAATAAGCGATAATTGTGCGGATAATCTCAGTTTCATTCCTTTGATGGACGGCATGATTGATAATATTGGTAAAATACCAGAGAATGCTCATTCTGATGGAGCATATGGGAATGAGGAAAATATGCTTTATCTAAACAAGAGAAAGATAGGTAATTTTCTGAAATATAATACTTATCATAGAGAGAAGAAGAGAAATTGGAAGGAAAAAAATAAGTTTGAAGAGCTAACATATGACAAGAAGAAAGATGAATTCGTTTGCCCAAGCGGAATTAAGCTGAAGTTTGAGAAAGAAAAACCAGATATCACTAAAACAGGATACAAACACAAAACAAAAGTTTACAGGTCAGGAACAGGGCGTTGTGATAAATGCAATTTCCATAGAGCTAAGGCAAAAACATTGAGTCTGAGTTGGAAATATGAGAGATTAAAGAAGCAGGCTAAATCCAATTTGAGCTCTACTAAAGGAATTGAACTCAGGAAAAGAAGAGGCAATGAAGTTGAATCTGTTTTTGGAGATTCAAAACTAAATAAAAACAAGAGAAGGTATAACCTAAGAGGTATGAAGAAAGTAACTCTTGAAGCTGGTTTGTATTATATAGCACATAACATCATGAAGATAAAGAATAAATTGCATTCTTTTAATGAACAAATTTTATTTTCACTAAAATTTGTTTAATTCTACTGAATTAAATTTGGTTTTTAGACAACCCCATGAATGCCGTCCTCTTTCGGTTGGTGATGCAAGAATCTTCCTTGGATGGTGAGAATGTTAAGGCATGATGTCCAGATTACATCCTTTCTTTGAGAATTAACTCAAAATATAAGGGAGGATTATAGATAGAGGATTTCCATAGTAACCTATTCCTCTAACTGCTAACGCATAACTGGGCCGATTGTGGGTATAATATTATAATTCGCGAGTTCAATCAGATAATCATGAGGCCTGCTTCCCCCTACCTTCCGTTCTTCAAGCAGCCTCTTTGCTTTTTCCATTGCTTTGTCTCTAGAGCTAAAAACCCCATGTAACTGTTGTGCAAGCGAACCATACATTTCATGAACAATCGTTTCTGCTACAAGAAACTCCGGTGCAGGATCACTTCTAGGATTTTGAAATGCTCTAAAACTTGATTTTCCGAGGGGAGCACCTTCAAATAAAACCTCATTAGTTTGTCCATCATTATCAAAAATCCATTTTTCTCCTCGTGAGGAATCTGTTAGTTTACTAAGTAATCCTTCTGCATATTCTTGTGGATCAGCCGCAAATTTTTTCCATTCGTCGTAATTCCTAACAATAATATTTGAAAGATGGAGGGTCATACCTCCACGCCCATGATCTGTTCTTTGACAAGTGTATCGGTCTCCGCTAAGTAATTTCTCTAGAGTCGCCATGGCTTTTTCGCCAACAGTCCTGCTGTCATATTTGGGAAATCTAGGAGCATAACAAATATCGAGAGTTGGTTGCTCATATTTACCATCAGGTAGATTAAGAAAAATTTCAACTGTACCATAATCAGGTACAGGACCTTTGCCCTCCTTTAGATCGTTGGAACCTTCCCTCAACGTTAATTCACAAAAACCGCTAGGTTGATTTAGACCTGTAAGGTAAACAGTATCAATAGCATCAAAGGGGTCATCTTTAAAAGGGTTAATTACCAAAACTGGGTCAAAGATTTTTCCTGGATGCATTATCATAAGGGGTTAAGGGCCATTTATAAAACTTTCTTTTTTGGAAACCATTACCGAGTGGTTAATGTTGTTGTGTGAAGTCGCCAATTTTTAGCTGACCTTTCAGGTTTTCTGGACAGCCATAAATATCATATTCAAACACATCTTTGCCTTCTTGCTCCTGAATGTATCTTTTGACTTGTTCTTGCGA
>JACPNH010000005.1:0-18290 GCA_016185565.1 Candidatus Woesearchaeota archaeon
ATTCCTGGTTTTTCCTTAATAATTTAGCAGCCATCTGCCTGCATAGGCTGAGCAAAAATCACTACCAAAAATACATAAAAAAAATACTTGAAGCCTCGATGCAAGATATTTTATGGCAGGGCTATATCGGCTTTCATTCTGAGTTAAGCTCTTCTTCAAAACTAAAGGCTGAGGGCTGCAAAGCACAAGCCTGGAGCTCTGCACTGTTTATTGAGCTAGTCAAGGAGTTAAAAAGATGAGCTATTTAATCGCAATAGACTTAGGTGGAACAAAAACAATAACAGCCTTAATAAAAAACAAAAAAATAATAAAAAAAATAAAATTCCAAACTATAAAAGGCAAAAGTAATGTAATAAAACAATTGATAAGTTCAATCTACTTTGTTCTTATTTCTATAAACAAAAGAAAAATAGAAAAAATAATTATAGGGGTCGCAAGTCCAGTAGATGAAGAAAAAGGCCTTATAATTAACGCCCCCAATATTAAAGGTTTAAAAAATACAAATATAAAAAAAATCCTTGAAAACAAATTCGATATTCCAGTAATTGTGCTTAATGATGCTAAATTGCAAGCACTTGGCGAGTATTCAATAAATCAAAACATAAATTCATTATTTTTTATTACTCTGGGTACTGGGGTAGGAGCTGCTTTTGTTTATAAAGGCAAGGTATTCAGCACAGAATTCGGCCATTCAATAATACAACTAAATGGAAATAAATGTTCTTGCAAAAACAAAGGCTGCCTACAGGCCTATGTTTCAGGGCGTGCTATTACATCTTTATATTACAAAAAATATGGAAAGAAACTCCTACCATCCAAAATCTTTCAGCTTGCAAAAAAAAGCAACAAAAACGCAAAAAAATTTGTTGATGAAACTGGCTTTTATCTAGGAATCGGCCTTACAAATATAATTAATATATTTAATCCTCAACTAATTATAGTGAATGGTGGCTTATCAAAGCCAGGAAATATTATTCTTAAAGAAGCCAAAAAAGTAATAAGACAAAACAGAATAATAAACTGGAAAGGAAAAATTATTATTTCGCAGCTCCAAGAGGATGCCTTATTTTATGGTGCAATTTACATCCAAGGCTCGTCTGCTGTAGGTCCATAAATACTAGGTACTTTAGCACTCACAAGTCTTAAATATACTGAAAATTGACCTCTGTGATGAATCATATCCATTAATGTGAACCATAACACATCCATTCTTCTTACATCAGCCATTTTTTTTGGAGCTACAGGAAACTTCATTGTTTTATTAAGCTCTTCTTCACTCATATTTTTAATTTTATTTAAATTTTCTTTATGGTTTCTTTCAAATTCTGCTAGTACATCTTTCATAGTTGCCGGCGGTGGCGTATTTGGAAAATTTATTTGTCCAGTAATAGATCCATTGATACCTGTTTTTTCTTCCAGCACAAATGTCCATGCAAGTTCTTTAGCGCTTCTAGATTTTTCATGAGGCCTATAATCTTGTCTTGAAGGTGGAAAAGATTTTAAAACTCGCATAGTAGTCTGAAATTCTTTATCCCAACTTGTTAAGAAATTCTCTTTTTCTGACATCATTTTTATACCCCCAAGTTTTATTAATAAGTATACAATCAACTATCTTAACATTAATTATATAAACCTTTCGGGATGTAGGCTTTGCATTTTAATTATCTATGTTTGTGTGCAAAATACAAGCCTGCACATTTAGCAAAATCAATTTCTATCTACAGCCACAATTAATAAACTCTGACCCCAGCCGAGAGGTGTGTTTTCATTATAAATATCTGTGTTGCCAAAATAAAGCTCTGGCATTTCATAATTTTCAGTCAAGCATTCAAAAGACTTTTGCAAGTAATAATAGTACTTATTCATTATTCCAAGTTCCTTGTAAATAATTGCAAGCCAAGGAAATCCAAAGCACCACTCGGCCTCTAGGCCATTTAAATTATAATATTTATCTCCTAAGTATCTTATCACTCCTTTTTCTCTGGCTAAATTCTTCTCTATATTTTCCAAAACCTGCATTGCTTGTTTTTTATTCATGATATTAAATGGATATATTAAACTCAATAATGCTAAATCTGCGTCTTTAGTTTCAGATTCTCTAGGAAGTAATTTATTTAATGCCTTTTCTCCATTTTTAATTAAGCTTAATGGAACATAAACATGCTTGCTTATAGCCTTTAACCCAGCCAAGCAAGCCCCTATACTAGAAGCATGAACCTCTTCATTTTCTTCCCATATTCCATTATCCTTATCATGCCAATATTCTATACTTTCTAGATAGAAAACTAATTTCTGTATTATCCTTAAGTCATTCATATTTCTTATTACTTTTAAATCTTTATCAATTAATTCCGCAATCTTGAACAAAAATGCTCCTACAGCATCATTTTGCTTATTTCCCCATTCTTCATTATATTCCTGGAATGTTAAAGGATTGTATCTAGCATGTATGTATTCATAAGCATGCACTGGCTTATGTTTGATTGCATAATTAATTTTATATTCGTACTTCAAGAATATATCAAGTAATGCTTGAAATGTTTTAACAATATCTTCATTGTCATAACTTTCTAAGCCAAATGTACAATAAATATTATCCCTAATCCATGCCTTGTCATAACCTGTTTTTACATTTTTCTTTGCAGCACTAAATAATCCAGAATCATACCTTAATTCCCTTAATAATTTTAAACTTTCATCTATCATTTTATGACCTTATTTATCAACCCATATCTTATAACTATTAATTAGTAACACTTATATATAAATATTGTTTTTTAATGTTTTAAGCCTTAAAAAAACAAAATACAGCACTTTAAGCTTATTCACATAGTTTGTAACAACTCTAGAATGGTAAAAATAGAAAGATTTATATACTTTATTATAATGCTAAATGTATCACCTCTTTTCCCAGCAGAGTTCTTGCAAAAGAACTTTGCTAGGGTTTAAATAAAATAAGAAAAATAAGAGGCTCGATTGAATTTTGAATTCTCGCCCATAAAAAAGGCGTTCATCCTCCACAAGTCTTAGTTAGAAGAATAACAAAAGATAAATTTGAAAGCGCAAAATGCGAATAAGCACCAGACTAAAAGATTTATTAAGAAAATCTTAATTTCATCTTAATCTCACAGTTTCTAAGTTTCTTGGAGAAATTGTTTCTACTCTAAACATCTTATGTATGGTGCTGGCTAGTTCTAAGCACTTGCTATTTTCTCCATGATTGATTATTACTTTCTTTGGACTTGGAATTAATCTCCTCAAGAATTCAAGAGTTTGTTCTCTATTGTTATGACCAGAAAATCCTCTTAATGTAACTATTTCGCAATTTACTCTTACTATGTCTTGCTTGCTTCCGTTCTGGAAAAGAATTTCCTTTTCTCCATTCTGCAATTTTCTTCCAAGACTTCCCTCTCCTTGATAGCAAGTCAATATAACTGTGTTTTTATGATTATCAGCTAAATTCTTAAAATATTCAACTGAAGCCCCACCCTGCATCATTCCGGACGTTGCCATTATCACACAAGAGCCAGTCTCGTCTATTACTTCCTGCATTTCTTTTTGGCTTCCTACCCTTTTGAATATATCACTCAAGAATGGATTCTGGTCCTTATGAAATATTAATTTCTTAATTTTACTATTAAAGAAATCTGGATAGGCAGTATGTATTGCCGTAATGTCCCATACCATCCCCTGAATGAATATTGGTATTTTCTCGATTAATCCTTCTCTTACAGCTCTTTCAATTACAATCATAATCTCCTGTGAACGCCCTACCCCAAGTACGGGCATCAAAACCTTGCCACCTCTTTTTAAAGTCTCATTTATTTTGTTTATTAAGTCTCTCTCGCTATCGCTCCTAAAAGTTATTACATCGTCTTTCCCACCATAAGTTCCTTCTATGATTACTGTTTCAAGTCTTGGAAATTTTGTTACTGCCCTGCTTAATAGATTGCTTACTTCATAATTTAAGTCAGCTGTGTACAATAAATTATGCAATCCATTTCCAATATGCAGGTGGCACATCGCACTTCCCAAAGAATGACCTGCATTATAAAAAGTGAGCCTTACATCTGGGGTGATATCAGCTACTTCTTCATATTCCAGGCATATAGTATGCTTAACCATTTTTTTAATCTCAGTACTAGAATATAGTGCTTTTTTTGCATCCTTTTGCTGTATTCCAATGTAGTCCAGCTGCAATAATGCCATCACATCTCTTGTTGGCAGGGTACAATAAATTGGCCCATCATATCCATATTTAACCAAATATGGCAGGAAAGCACAATGGTCTACATGGGCATGGCTAATTATAATAGCATCTAATTCCTTGATGTCAAATTCAGGCACATCCAATATCGGAAATTGGTCATCTCCCTGGGCTGCAACATTAATCCCGCAGTCAAGCAATACCCTAGATTCTGGCGTCTGTAGTAATAAGCAGCTTCTTCCTACTTCTCTGCCTGCCCCCAAAAAACTAACCCTAACCCATTCACTTTTCTTTTCTCTGATCCAGCCGTCATAAATTCTTTTTCCTACCTTATTCAAGAATTTTTTTCTTTCATCATTATTTTCATATAATACGTGCCTTATGCTTTCTATAATCTTGCTTCTAATGGCTGGAGTTCTTCTAATAATAGGCACCCATAATGTCTTTTGCCTTATCTCTTTCAAAATAGATCCTGCCTTCCCAATCGCTAGGCCTGGCTTCTCTGCTTCTATAATTACTCTTGCCCTTTGAGGATCAAAAATAATATTATTTACGCCTGCTTCTTTAGGAAATATATTTTCTATAATTTCTTGGGCTTTCTCTATTTCCATAGCAATGCTAGGATCCGGCCTTAACTCTACTCTTTTCTTTATATCATTTACAATTTCTTTGATATATCCATTATTATTCAAGAAAAAATCCTTATTCTTGGTATACAAAATTATATTGGCCCCTTCAAAACATGCTTCTGTTATATTTGCATTCTCGGGCAATTTACTTAATACTTCATCTAATATATTTGCCATTTTTATTATAGAACTCGTTTAATAGTCTATTAATTTGACACCCCGTATCTATTTTAATTATTAACATTTTATTTTTATAAAATACTGTAATGTTGTGATTTTGTTTTTAGAATTTATAATATCTTTGTTTCGATTGTTTTTGTCATTACTTTTTTAATGCCCTTGTCTGTAATAGTGAATACGTCAAGCCCACTCCCAGTAGGCATATCTCTTTGTATTGCTGAATTTATTGATTTTATAGCCAATTTTATTCCTTCATCCACATTTATATTTTTATTATAACTTGCTTCCAAAACACCTATGGCTAAATCAGAACCAGATCCATCGCTTGTGTAATCGTCAAAAAATGAAATTGATCCATCAATTCCTATTTCCACCAAATGAAATCCTTCACTGTCTCTTCCGCCCAATAAAAATCCGACTATTCCAGGCACCATAGACATCCTTCTTACATTCGCATAAACAATATTCGCCAGTAAATTAGAAGCTTCTTTAACCGTAGCTTCTCTAGTCTCTCGGATTTTTTTAAGCATTAGCTCTGCTTTTATCAATTTAGTAATTAACTGAGCATCAGAAACTAAGCCTGCTGTAGTAACAACCATTGTTTCGCTTATTTGATGTATCTTGTCAAATGCCTTATGTGCTATCCTATAACCAGCACTAACTCTCTTGTCGGCTGCGAGTACTATTCCATCCTTACATACAATTCCAACTGTTGTAGTTCCTGTTTGTAATCTTTTTGTATTAATTTTTTGCATTCAATATTCCCCTCTTAACCCTATAAGAACCAGTTAATACGAGTAAAAATTCATTAGTTTATATACTTTTCGGTTTTTCATTTTCAGGACATTGTTCAAACAAAATTTTTATTCGACTTTTAAAAAATTCTTCGGTATCCTTATCGATAAAATATACATAACAGCCTTTATGCGCTCTTGATAGCAAAACCCTATAAACATTTTTTAGGTGTTCAACAAATTTTTCATTATTGGACTTAGCCATAATATCGTAAGAGTTCTCAGCTTTAGCAACCCATTTATTGTTTACTTTGTCATAAACCAAGTCATTGCCGAAAATTACGCCCATATAATCAAACTCGAATCCTTGGGCAGTATAAACTGTACCGACCTGTTCCATCCCGCTGTCATCTGTTGCCCATTTCCAGAAGTCTGTCTTTCTTTCCCAAGGCATCTCAAAATTATCTATTTTAACATCCTTAATAAGAGTGCCGTCCTTATTCGGTGGGCTCCACGGCCAACAAAAACCGGCCACAATCCTAGCACAATTTTTCTTTTCCCTATTTTTCTCATCTATAATATTCTTTAGCCTTACAGGATCGTCAACTATCTTAAACTCCATTTTATCTTGTTTAGTCAAATACATTTTGTCAGACCCCCCTATACCTAAAACATTTTCTATCCACAGCAAATAGAAGTTTGAACCCCCACATCTAAACTGGGTAGTTAGCTCAAATTCCGAAATATCTAAATCGGTTATGCCGAATCTTTTAGCACAGTCCTTTATTAGTTTAACACTGCCTATCTCCGTTGGCCTAACTATTTGTAGTTCATCAATAAAAAATATAGACAGCCGCGCACTTTTTATTATCTCATCTATTTGCGGAAGCCCGGTTATCTGGTTTTTGGGGGTATATCTTGACTGACTAGTTTTTCTTATTCTATGAGCCTCATCGCATATCAATATGTCAACTGAGTCCTCCCTATGATTGCTAAAACTATTAAAAAATTTGAATTGGTTTTTTAGTCTACTGCCAAGCAAATTCCTTAATGTATTGGTAAATGCTGAAGACCCTGTAGCATGATAAACAAATTTACCTTTTCTCATTAGCTCAGCCATTACCTCGAGAGCGATTACGGATTTGCCAGTACCGGGGCCCCCTTTTACAATTATTACAGATTTTTTCTTTAAACTTGATGATTTCATAGCCATATGCATGATGGCATTGTAGGCAGGTATCTGATCATCAATTAAATTGAAAATTTGTTGCTTGTTCATCATATCTTTAGTGTGTTCTAATAATTTTTTAGAAGGTTTCAACGGACTATTCGCAAACCTATTGAAAACATCCAAACCATAACCAGTTTTTAATCTTTTATTAAGATAAATACCTAATTCTTTGATGTCTTCTCTTAAAAACAGTGGATATTTTTCAATATATTTTTCAAATTTTAGTGAACACAGTACATTAGTTGGCTCTCGAGTGTAATTATGGCAATAAGCACATGAGCTCAGATTTATTTTTGGATACTCCTCAAAAACTGCAACAAAATCTGTCAACCAGTAATGGTATCCCTGTACTTGTAGACAAGGATGCTCGCATTCTCTTTTAGACTTGCCATAGTTTACTATAACATTTCCTCCATGTTCACAATCTCCAACATTATCATTTGACCACTGTTTTAGCTCTATAACTACTATGTTCCCCCTTAATGCTTCATCTTTACCAAACAACAAAACGTCTATTCTGCTTGAAGAATAAGGAATCTGGTATTCTACAACAATGTAGTTGTCCTTAAGTTGTGAATAGTCTATAACATTTTTTAGAAAATTCAAAGAATTATTCCAAGAATTAAGCTCAGATTTATTTACTTTTCTGCCAACAGATTCTTCATAGTTCTTAGAAAGAACATCAGATATTTTACTTAACATAACGTCAGTCCCAAATTGTTCTATAGTACCTTCATATAATCTCATTTTTATAGCTCATTATACTTCTTATTTGAGCCTTTAGCTTTTTCTACAGGATATCTCTTTTCATTTTTCTTCATTTTTCTATGAAAGGCTTCGCTTATGTCTATATCATATCTCTGAGAGAGTCTTAACAGAAAGTATAATACATCAGCCATTTCCTCGCTTACTTCCTCTTTATTCCTGGAATTGTTAAGAAATTCTTCAACTTCTTTTTCTGATTTAAATCTAAACGGTTCGAGAATCTCAGCAGCCTCCAGAATCAGTGCAGTTGACAACTCTTTGGCATTATGAAACTGGTCCCAATCCCTCTCATCACAATATTTCTTGATTTTATCCTTTAATTGCTGGATACTCGTCTTGTCATCCATCCTCATCAAGTGGAAATACTTATTTAAATATTCTTTGGAACTCGGGTGTTTACACACAGCCATAACTGTCTTAAAAAACCAAAATCTTTATAAATGAAATATTTTACCTAGTTTTGGATTGAGAAGAATAAAATCATTAAAAAGTAACAATTCTCAGTTTTAGGTCATAGGTGATTAAAATAATAAATAAGATTAAACCCTTATCACCAACATTAAGAGAGAAGAAACGGTACCTTGTTTATGAAATCACTGCAGGAAAAAAATTCATGTTCAATGAAATAAAAAATACAATAGACTCAGTAAATTTAAGGTTTCTAGGCGAGCTTGGAATGGCAAGGGCAGGAATAATGCACATAGACAACTTATATAAAGAAAACAAAGGTATTTTAAGAGTTAACCATAAATACGTTAATGAACTGAAGATCAGCCTGGCTTTAATAAAAAATATTAATAATGAACAATCTGCAACAAATAGCCATCAAATGATGGGTTATGATAGAACTAGTACTATGTTCAGTCCAGATGGACGATTGCTTCAAGTCGAATACGCAAAAAAAACTGTCCGTCAAGGAACAAGCGCAATAGGCATTGTTTGCAAGGATGGAGTTTTGCTTGTTGCTGATAAAAGGATTCTAGATGCCTTCATAGTTCCAGATTCTATAGAAAAGGTATATCAAATCGATGCTCATATGGACGCCACCGCTTCAGGGATATTAAGCGATGGCCGTGTCTTAATAGAAAGAGCCCAAGTCCTTGCACAACAACATAGAGTAACTTTTGATGCTCCAATGGACACTCATTCTATTGTAAAAGAAATTTGTGACATGAAACAGCAATTCACTCAATACGGGGGGGCTCGTCCTTTTGGTGTAAGCATCATTTTTGGGGGTGTTGACTATAAAGTTCCTAGATTATTTGTCACTGATCCTACTGGAATATATTTTGAGTATAAAGCGACTGCCATAGGAGAAGCAGAAACTGAAATCAAAGAAATCTTATTAAAAAGATATAAAGAAAGTCTATTGATAGATGATGGTATTAGACTATGCATAGAGATATTAAAAAAAGTTCTGGGAAAAGAGTTCAGCATGGAAAGGGTTGATGGTGCTTTTATAAAATCAGAAGATGCTAAATACCAAAAGCTAAAAAAAGACCACATAAAAAGATTAGTTAAAGAATAAAGATGATAGATGTAAATAAAGCGATTACAGTAAAGCTAAAAATGCAAAATCAAAATTTTGAAATCCTGGTAGAAAGCCCTGAAAAGGCCATAGATTATAGGCATGGAAAATTAAGTCCGAATGCTTAGGGCCAATGAGCATGACATGCAAAAATTATTCTCTACTATTGATAAGCACAAGGTAATAGAGAAAATTCTAAAAGATGGCGAAATACAATTAACTGCTGAATACAAAAACAAATTAAAAGAAGAAAAGACATTGCAGATTATTAACTTAATTCATAGAAATGCCATAGACCCAAAAACAAATCTCCCACATCCTCCTCAAAGAATAAAAAACGCCTTGGAAGAAGCTAAAGTCAACATAGACTTTTATAAGAGCGCAGAATCCCAAGTACAAGAAATAATAAAGAAAATTAATGCCATTATTCCTATAAGATATGAAATAAGGGAAATCCGTGTTAAAGTTCCGCCACAATTTGCTGGACAAAGCTTCTCTATTCTCAAGCACTATGGCAAGATTCTAGAAGAGAACTGGGAAAATGATGGAAGTTTAGTTGCTTTAGTAGAAGTGCCGGCTGGATTGCAGAGTGATATGTTTAACGAACTTAATCATTTAACAAAAGGCAGTGTGGAGACAAAAGTGATGAGAACAATATGATGTACAGCAGAAATAATTCATTCTACTTGATAAGAAGTGCTGTAAATTTCAGTAGAAGAAAAAACAACTACCCTCTTAATCCAACTAGTCTAACTAGTTGTGAAGCTCAAAATGTAGCCAATCCCAATATCGGCCGAAATAGAAATCTTTTAAAAACTAATGGTTTAGAAATCAAAGTACAGGAGCATTAAAAATGTCAGATTTACTAGTAAAAGATCGTACAATTGTAGTGCCTGGCGAAATACTTGCTGAAGGCATGGACTACATTCCAAGTTATGGAGTTTTTCGAGAACAGAATAGAATTGTGGCTATGCAGCTAGGCTTAGTAAGCATAAATGGAAGAGTAATAAAACTAATCCCATTATCTGGACGTTATATTCCAAAAAAAGCCGATGTAGTCATAGGAAAGGTTGCTGACATCGGCTTTTATGGGTGGCGTGTTGACATCGGATGGGCATTCCAAGCAAATCTTGGATTAAAGGATGCAAGCTCTGAATTCATAGAGAAAGGAGCAGATTTATCTCAATACTATGACTACGGAGACATAATAGCAGCCCAAATAACAAATGTTTCTGGCTCTAAAATAATTGATTTAAGCATGAAAGGCCCTGGCTTGAAAAAATTAAAGGGTGGAAAAATAATAGAAGTCAGCCCAAGCAAAGTCCCAAGAATAATTGGCAAGCAAGGCTCGATGGTTAACTTAATAAAAGAAAAGACTAATTGTAAGATTATTGTTGGTCAAAATGGAAAAATTTGGATTTCTGGATTAAACCCAGAAACAGAGCTGCTTGCAACAAATTCTATCTACAAAATTGAACAAGAAAGCCATCTAGATGGCCTGACTGACAGAATAAAGGAATTTCTAGACAAAGGAGTGAAAAATGGTCTACAGTAAAAGAGTTGACAGCAGAAAATTTGATCAGCCTCGCGAAATTGAAGCCAGGGTGGGCATCATAAAAAGGGCAGACGGCTCTGCCTATTTCAAAATAGGAAAAACAATAGCAATAGCTGCTGTCTATGGTCCTCGGGAATTATATCCTGCATTCAAGCAAAATCCGGAAACGGGAATTTTGCGATGTAATTATGACATGATGAGTTTTTCTGTAACAGAAAGAAAAAAACCCGGTCCTACTAGGCGTTCTGTGGAAATAAGTCTTGTTACAGAAAATGCATTACTTCCTGCATTAGACTTAAGTTTATTTCCAAATACTGTTATAGATGTGTTCATACAAATTATTCAGGCAGATGCTGGCACAAGATGTGCAGGCATTTCAGCTGCTGCAATGGCACTGGCAGATGCTGGCATTCCAATGAAGGACTTAGTGTCTTCAATCTCTGTAGGAAAAGTAGGAGATAAAATTGTTCTAGACTTAAACAAAGAAGAAGAAGACTATGAAGAAGGCTCTACCGACATTCCAGTTGCGATAATGCCAAGAAATGGTGAAATCTCATTACTTCAATTAGATGGTGATGTAGAAAAAGAAGAATTATTGCAAGCCTTAAAACTAGCAAAAAAGGGCTGCGATGAAATCTACAAAATACAAAGGCAAGCTTTAAAAGAAAGATACGGGGGCAGTGCTCAAGATGAGTTATAAAGATATGAAAGACTATGTTGTTTCTTTGCTTAATAAGGGCGCGAGAATGGACGGCAGAAATTTATTGGAATATAGAACCCCCATAAAAGTTGAATTAAATGTAAGCAAAAATGCTGAAGGTTCTGCTAAAGTAACCATGGGTGAGACAGAGGTATTGGCAGGAGTAAAACTTAATGTGGGGGAGCCATTTCCCGATACTCCAAATGAAGGAGTTTTAATTGTGGGCGCGGAATTACTTCCACTGTCAAGTCCAGAATTTGAATCTGGTCCTCCTGGATTTGAAGCTACTGAATTAGCAAGAATAATTGACCGGGGTATTAGAGAAAGCAACATGCTCAACATCGAAAAGCTAGTAATCAAGGAAGGCGAACTTGTCTGGATGGTGTTTCTTGACATCTACACAATAAATGACGCAGGCAATTTAATCGATGCTAGCGCTCTTGCTGCAATTGCTGCCCTAAAGCATACTGTATTCCCAAAACTCGAGAAGGATAAAGTGGCTTTTGGAGAGCATACAAAAGAAAAACTGCCATTAAAGAAAGTCCCGATTACTTGTACTATATACAAGATTGCAGATAAGATAATAATAGATCCTAATGAAAAAGAACAGAAAGTCATAGACTCAAGATTAACAGTTGCTGTTTCCGAAAATAATAAAATCAATGCCTTACAAAAAGGCGGCAACAAGGGCCTTTCAATAGAAGACATATATTCCATGATTGAAATTGCTCAAGAAAAAACCAAGGAACTAAGAAAAATTTTGGGAGATAAACAAGACAAATAATTTTTGGAGCATAAAAATGGCAGAAATTAAATTCACAAAATATGAAAGAGGCAGATTAATAGGGGCAAGGGCCTTGCAATTATCCATGGGTGCTCCATTACTCCTCAAACTGAATGAAGAGGAACTAAAATCAATAAGATACGATCCAATAAAAATGGCAATGGCAGAGTTCGAAAAGGGAATTCTTCCAATATCAATCAAACGTTCAATGCCGGAAAAGCTACAATAATTTTATAAAATTTTCTTTTTATGATTAGTCTATGTTAATAAAAAGCATAAAAGCAAAGAAATTTAAAATAAATGACAAAATAAGTTTACATATCATACTAAAGACAAGTCATGGCAAATTCAAATCAAAATTAAGCTTAAATTCAAACTCATTCTATAGCAAAGAGCAATTACAAAATGATGTTGATTTTGTAAATAAAATATTAAAGGAGAAAATAAAAAATCTTGAAATAAACAGTTTTGATGACATAAAAAAACTAGAAAATTTAATAAAACAGCAGGATAAAAAAATTTTGAGAAAATCTTTATTTGTTATAGAACAATCAATTCTGAAAGCCCTGTCAAAAGATGAATTTTGGAAATTTATTAATCCTGCCATTAAAACAATTCCAAGGCCATTGGGAATTATTTTTGGAAGAAGTGACATAAAGCAAAGTTGTGATTTTAAACAGATACTTATTTTTTCATTAGAAAACAATAATTTCAATAAAGCAATAGAAGCCAACTCAAGAGTTCATGAATTGCTGGAAAGGGAAATTAAAAAATATGACAAGGACTTTAAGGGTGAGATAAATCTCCAGGGGGCCCTGGTTGCAAATATCAGTAATTTTGATATCCTAGACATAATAAGCAGGGTATGCAAGCAAGTATCAGATGAATTTAAATTTAATTTGAACATCGGCATTAATTTTGACTCTGACTCAATACACAATGACGACCATTATCATTACAAAAATTTCTCGGGCTCTGAAAAAGAAAAATCATTAAATAAAAAAGAGCAAATTGCCTACATCATAAATCTAGTAAAAAGATACAATTTATTCTACATAGAAGACCCTCTTGAAAAAGATAATTTCAATGGCTACAAGCAGTTGAAGAAGAAGGTCAATTGCTTAATTATAGGGAATAAACTAATAAACTCAAAAATAGAAAATCTTAATCTGGCAATAAAAGATAATTGCATAAATGCATTTGTATTGAAATTAAATGACATCGGCTCATTGATGGAAGCTAAATCTTTAATTGACCTTGCTAATAAAAATAACATTCGTTTAATTGCAGAAACATCAGACCATGAAACCGATGAAAATTTCTTAGTGCATTTCGCAATAGCCTTTAATATTCCAGTAATAAAATATGGGATATACAAAAAAGACAAAGAGAAAATTGACTTGATAAACAAAATACAATCCATAATGAAGAACAAATAAAATTTTTACCTTATAGTTACAAAAAAAATATATATAATGTTAAAATCTCAGATTTCTAATTAAATGAGGAGGTGTTTGTAATGCCCAATGGCTTAGAGTCTACTAGTACGGCGGTTTTAGATCCACTTTATACATTATGGTTAAGTCTTAAAACAATTCTTCCGGGATTAGTGGCTGCAATAATCGTTTTGATAATCGGTTATTTTACTGCACTTGTGATTGGACATGTAGTAAAATTAATTCTAGAAAAAATAGGTCTAGACGCAAAACTTAAAAAAGCTAAATTAGTCTCTGCAATTGGTCATACGCACTGGAGCATTGTTCTTGGCGAAATAACTAAATGGTATATATTTATCATATTCTTACAGGTTGCTGTTGACCTTCTTGCAATAGGCACATTAACTTCATTGCTTGATAGGTTAGTTAGATGGTTACCAAATGCAATCGCTGCCATCTTAGTATTTATAGTAGGACTTGCTGTGGCTCATTTGATGGAAATCAAAGTAACTGAGCACACTCAGATGAAGGGCATGAAAATGGTAGGCTCTTTATTAAGGCTAGTGGTTATTATTTTAGCTCTAGTAATTGGCTTAAGACAACTCGGTTTAGAGATTTCTTTAATAGAGAACTTGATATTGATAATTGTAGCGGCAATTGCAATAGGAATGGCACTAGCGCTTGGAATTGGTCTTGGACTTGGCTTAAAGAATGATGCAGCCCGATGGATTTTAGACTTTAAAAGAAAGAACTTCTAATTTTTTTATTTTTTTATTCGAAGAACTTTGACAAGAATACCAAAAATCCAGAATCCACTATAAAATACTGCAATAAGGAAATAAATAAATCAGTAATTGGCACAGACATTGTATATATTATCCCAGAGTAAATCACATAAATCACTAAATAAAATAAAAATAAGAAAGAAAACTAGCAAAAGTCACAAACATTAGATTTTTTTGAATTTTTTTTAGATGATTTTTTTCTCATTTTTTCCACCTCATTGACTCTTTTATATCTTTTGTAATTTCTGTTATCTACTAATTTGTTTACTAATAAATATCAAACATGCCTTAGATTTAAATCTTTGTAATCTTTAGTAAGTTGCATAAACAAAAAGTAAAAACTATTTCAATGTAGTAACTAAATATTTAAATATATACTAAAAAGAAAAATTCATCTAATGGAAAACTTCCATTCAAAAACAATAGAAGATGTTTTAAACGATTTAAAAACCTCACTTAAAGGCATTTCAAGCCAAGAAGCTTCTTCTAGAGTTTCAACTTATGGATATAATGAACTCAAAGAATCAAAGAAAAAAACAAAACTTGCCCTTTTTCTAGAACAATTCAAGAATTTCCTTGTTTTGATTTTAATAGCAGCTGCAATCATCTCGATTTTCATTAAAGAGATAAAAGATGCAATCTTAATCATGCTTATAGTCATATTTAATGGTATTTTTGGATTTATACAAGAATATAAATCAGAAAAGGCAATTGAAGCCCTGAAAAAATTAACTAGCCTCAATGCAACTGTAATCAGAGACGGAAAGCAGATTCAAATACCTACCAAAGAGCTTGTTCCAGGAGACATAGTATTACTCGAAGAAGGTTCTAAAATCCCCGCTGACTGCAGATTGATTGAGGTAATTAATCTTGAAACCCAAGAAGCTTCATTAACTGGAGAGTCAACTCCTGTATCGAAAATTACTAGCCTTATTAAAGAAGACGCTCCAATTGCAGATCAAAAAAATATGGTTTTTTCTTCTACCATTGTCACAAGGGGCCGTGGAAAAGCAATTGTTGTTAAAACAGGCATGAACACAGAAATAGGAACCATAGCCTCCTTAATACAAAAACAACAAGAAGAACTAACTCCATTACAACAAAAGCTTGAAGTGCTTGGAAAAAAACTGGGCATAGCTTCTTTGGTTATTTGTGGGATAATAATGATAGTTCTTCTCTTCACAAAAGAATCCCTGCTTGAAGCCTTAATAATTTCAGTGAGCCTGGCTGTAGCAGCAATTCCTGAAGGATTGCCTGCTATTGTAACCATTTCCTTAGCCTTAGGAGTGCAAAGAATGAGCAAAAAAAATGCATTGATAAGAAAACTGCCTGCAGTTGAAACTCTGGGTTCTACTAACGTAATACTAAGTGATAAAACCGGCACCATAACAAAAAACGAGATGACTGTAAAAAAAATTTATACTGGCAATTTATTGATAGAAGTCACAGGCTCTGGATACGAAAATAAAGGCCAGTTTACTCTAAACAATAAAAAACATTATTCTAAAGACCTAGAACAATTACTCATTATAGGAATGCTTTGTAATAATGCATCAGTTGACTTTTCTAAAAAACAGATTATAGGAGACCCTACAGAAGCAAGCTTAATAGTAAGCGCTTCAAAAGCAGGGCTTAATAAAAACGAGATTGAAACTCAGTTTAAGAGATTGCAGGAAATTCCCTTTGACTCAGAAAAAAAGTATATGGCAACTATTCATGAAAAAGGAAACAAAAAATTTCTTTATGTTAAAGGGGCTCCAGACATGATTATAGACTTGTGTGCTTATGTCTTAATAAACAACAAGCAGGTCAAATTAGATTCAAAAAAGAAAAAACAAATTCTTGATACAAATAATCAGCTTGCTTCAGAAGCCTTAAGAGTATTAGGATTTGCTTACAAAGAAGGTAATGTAAAAATGTAATGCTGCTGGCATAAAAGTAAAGATTGTAACCGGAGACTATATAGGAACCGCCCTTTCAATAGCGAAAGACATAGGCATAACAGGAAAGGCAATTTCAGGAGAGGAACTAAACAAGCTTAATGACCAAGAATTAAAAAATATTGTGGAAGAATACGACATCTATGCCAGGGTTACTCCAGAGCATAAGTTAAGAGTTGTATCTTCATTAAAAGATCTTGGATATATAGTGGCTGTTACAGGAGATGGTGTCAATGATGCCCCCGCCTTAAAAAAAGCTGACATCGGAGTTGCAATGGGCATTACTGGAACTGATGTGAGCAAAGAGGCTTCTGACATGATACTCACAGATGACAACTTCCATAGTATTGTTAATGCCATAGAAGAAGGCCGCATCGTTTATGCGAATATTCAAAAATTCGTTACATATTTATTATCTGTCAATATAGCAGAAATCCTAATTATTTTGATAGCTGTTTTAAGCAATTGGTCATTGCCTTTAGTTGCAGTACAAATTCTTTGGATAAACCTTGTCACTGATGGATTACCGGCCTTGGCTTTATCCCTAGACCCCCCCGAAAAAAATATGATGCAAAAGAAGCCCAGGAAACTAAATGAAAATATAATAACTAAAAATCTTTTGATGTTGATAATGATATCTAACGCAGTTGTTACTGCAACAGTACTCTTGTTATTTAAATATTATTTACAGTTTAATTACTTAGCAAAAGCTCAAACCATAGCCTTTACAACAATAGTGCTAGCAGAATTAATTATAGTATACTTAAACAGAAAATTGTTTGACATGCCGATTTTTAAGTCCAATAAATACTTACTCGGAGCAGTAATTAGCTCTTTATTGCTTCAATTAGCAATAATTTACTCTCCATTAAATAAGTTCTTCAAAATTGTTCCATTAAGTATTGTAGACTGGTATTATATTATTGGAAGTTTAATCATCATGGTTATTGTTTTATTTATAATAGACACCATAATAAAAACCTATAACAAGCAAGAGGAAGGCATAAAAAAATCTCTTTTAAGCACTAAACTTGAATTTTCTAGATAACTAGATAACATTTGCCATTTTCGTTAAAACTCTCCTGGGGTTTTTACTTAAAACAATACCAGAAGAAACTAAGATTCCCCTTGCCCCAAGTTCTATGGATTTCTTGACGTCATTTTCATTTTTAATTCCTGCCCCGCATAAAACTTTAATTTTTGTTAATTTTACAGAATTTGTAATCACCTGTGGCTTAGCCTGGCTTACAGCAATATTTCCTGCAATTAATTCTGGTGGTTCTACGGCGATATAATCTGGCTTTAACTTTTTTACTTTGTTGACTTCATTAGGCCTTGCAGCGCATATTACTACTTTTAATCTAGCTTTTCTGGCCATTCGAACTGCGTTTTTCAAATCTTTAAATTTTAATTTATGCTCGCTGTGATTCAATAAAGTTCCATAAGCTCCATTTAATTTAACATCTCGAGCTTCTATATAGCCCGTATTTCTTTTTGCTTCTACTGGATCAATGTGCTGTGCTAGAACTTTAAGTTTTACATTTTTAGAAATGTTATATATATCGGGGGCTTCTACAGCAATCCAAATCTCTTTCTTGCACTTTTTTGCTACAAAATCACAAATCTTTGCCAATCTTAAGCCATTATTAAAACTTGCTTCCTTGTAATCTTTAAAATTCACTAAAATCAAATTTTTCATTAGAAGTTAATTACCTATACACTTATATAAATCTTTTTTATTACAATGTTACCACTATAGTGTTTGTGTCAAAGTAAATATTTATTATCGAAAATTCTAATTTCAAAAAGTATAAAT
>JACPNH010000005.1:18311-28368 GCA_016185565.1 Candidatus Woesearchaeota archaeon
CCCCAATAAAATTGTTTTCTATATGGACAATAACATAGAATCTAACAAAATAATGCAAAAATCTCCTAGACTGCCGCAGGGACAGCATCTTGTACAGAATTTTCCTGTGCTAGACCTAGGATTTCAACCAGATTTCAACCCAAGCGCTTGGAAGTTAAGAGTTTATGGTGAAGTAGAAAAGCCGTTAGAGTTTTCATATCAAGATATATTAAAAATGCCAAAATCATATTTAAGTGCAGATTTTCATTGTGTTACTAGCTGGAGCAGGTTTGATGTAAAATGGGCTGGTGTGAAATTTCTTGACTTTCTAAAAATAGTAAAGCCGACAAGCAAGGCAAAATATGCAATATTTGAATGCGCTGATGACTATACTACCAATGTAATCCTAGATGAAATAAAAAAAGACAATGTAATTCTTGCTTATGAACTAGAAAGCAAGCCCCTGCCAAAAGAGCATGGCTGGCCATTAAGACCTATAATCCCAATTCTTTATGGATGGAAAAGCGCTAAATTCCTCAACGGAATAAAATTTGGTTCAAAAGACGAGTCTGGTTATTGGGAAATTAGAGGCTATCATAATCATGGCGATCCTTGGAAAGAAGAGAGATTTTCTTAATTTTTATTTTTTCTTAATTTTTATTATTTTTTTCTATTTTATTGCTGAGTTTATTATTGCATAACATAATGCTCAAGCCAATTAATGTTGTTATTAATCCTTGAATTATATGGAAAACATGGTTTGAATCAGATTCATTAATCAATCTTTCGTGATATGCATGAGGCAACATCATCCATAAAATTCCAATAAACATAATTATACTTCCTATAAAATAACCTATAGAATAAATATATCTAATATTCATATTGGTTTTTTATTAATAAAATATAAAAAATAAAATAAGGGGTTTTATTTGGACTTTACCCCGTAACCTATTCCTAAAAATACTACTCCTATTACTAAGTGTAGCCATGTTGTTGCCATGTTTATGTTTAACAAACTCAAAAACCAGTCCTTAACTCCTGGTACAAAGCCTAGTACTCCTAAAGCAACACCAATCCAACCTATTATCATATTATATAATTTTCCATCCCCTTTAGTGCCTTGCCATATACCAAAGCCAGCTGCTATTAAGTGCAGTACACTTTGTAAAATATTCACTCCAAACCATATTATAGTTTGAGCAAACAACCCCCATAAACCTATGACTAACAATACAATACCCAGAATTAACGCTGATGTCTTTTGTACATTTCCGATTTTCATACACCTCCTTCCAAAAAAATCGTTAAAAAATCGTTATATTTATAGAGAATTATTATATTTATAAAACTTCTGGTACTATCGCCAAGAAATAAAATAAAAATATTTAAAAACACCAAATTTCTGAATTAAAGTCATGGAAGCAATAATTGTAAATTTTAGGCAGGGAAAACATACTCAAAAAAATAATGAGCTAATCATTAAAGTTGAATCTATAAAAACAAGAGAAGAAGCGAATTTTTTAATAAACAAAAAAGTAATTTGGAAAACCAGTACAGGAAAAGAAATAACAGGCAAAGTTACAAGTAGTCATGGTAATGACGGCTCATTAAGAGTTTATTTTGAAAAAGGTCTGCCTGGACAAATTCTTGGCGCTAAATTAAGGATTGAATAAAATGCCTCTTATTAAAAACCTAGATTTGAATAAACCAACTAATAAAATAGAATTTTATTTAATCCAAGCCATGACTTATTGTGAGGATGGTCATGTAACGATTCATGGAAACTTATATCTGCCATTACATTATTTAAAGTTGGCATTGGATGAAGCAGCAAAAAACAGTATTCAAATACCAAAATCTCAACTAGAACATGTATCATTTGTGGTTTGTTTAGGAGGAAAAGAGGCTTATTTGCAACAAGCAACCTATAAACTAAATTCAAGCAAATTAACTCAAAATGATCTAAATACTATTGATGATTTTATAAAGAAAGCAGAAGAGTTCTCTAGCAAGATTAATGAGGATATAAGAGATTACATACTTAAAATGTTTTTAGACTCTGCTAAACACCATGAAGAAAGAGGTGAAACAAAATGCAGAAATATGTGCCTTGAACGATTAGCTTATCACAAAGAGAGATTTAATCCAAAACCTTTATAAATCAGTATTTTTCTATCCAGCTTAGGATAAGTCGGTGAAAAGCTTGCTTATACCACTCTGCAAAGTGAGTTCTGCGGGCTTTTAGGAGAATAAAATGGCAAGAATGTATTCAGGAAAACGTGGAAAAAGTGGAAGCAAAAAGCCTGTTAAGATTACAAAAAAATTGTGGATTAGGTACAGTGAAAAAGAGGTAGAATCAATCATAGTCAAACTAGCAAAGGGCGGAAAGACTCCGAGCCAAATTGGATTGATATTAAGAGACAGTTATGGAGTTCCTGACGTAAGAGCCCTTGGAATAAAGGGCATTACTGAAATCCTTGGAAAAAACAGCCTGCTTACAAAAGTTCCAGAAGACCTTACCTCTCTAATCAAAAAAGACATCCAACTAATGAAACATCTAGAACAAAATAAAAAAGACATGGACGCAAAGCGCGGCATAATTTTAACCGAAAGCAAGATTCATAGATTGGTAAAATACTATAAAAGTAAGAAAGTATTACCTGAAAGTTGGCATTACGAGAAGGACAAAGCCAAATTATTAATAAGCTAAAATGGAAGAAGATTTTTTTAATTCACTAATAGAAGCTTCTGAGAAATTGCTATCTAGCAAAGAAGCTATTAGAATTATAAGCCATAATGACTGTGACGGAATTTCAGCTGCCGCAATTTTAATAATCGCCTTAAAAAAATTGGAGAGGAATTTTGTTGTGAGCTTCGTAAAAAATCTTACGCCAGATGTGCTAAAAGATTTAACTCGTGAAGAATATAAAACAGTAGTATTCCTAGACTTAGGCAGCAGTTCTTTGGAACAAATAAACAATGTTTTAAAAGATAAAGATGTTTTTATCTTTGATCACCATCAAATGCAAAATACTATTTTTAATGGAGTTTTTGTAAATCCGTTGCAATATAATATCGATGGAGAAAATGGAATTTCAGCTTCTGGCATCTCTTATTTATTAACAAAAATAATTAATCCTAAAAACAAAGAAAATGCCTATCTTGCTTTAGTTGGAGCTATAGGAGATATGCAAGAATATAAGGGTTTTTCAGGCTTAAACAAAAAAATACTTGAAGATGCAAAAGACAGCCTAGAAATAAGGCCAGGATTGAGGATTTTTGGGTCAAGCACAAGGCATTTGCACAAAGCACTCGAATATAGCACAGAAATCTATATACCTGGTGTAACCGGAGATGAAAAGGGTGCAATAAATTTTCTGCAAAAACTAGACATCCCTTTACAAGACCGTAATGGCAGATACAGAAAATTAGTTAATCTAAGCAATGAAGAGTTAAAAACATTAGTAAGCGCTATAATCCTAGAAAGAATGAAAACAGAAAAAAATGCTGAAGACATTCTAGGAAATGTTTATCTATTAAAATCCGAATCTGATGAAGACATTACTAAAGATTTGCGTGAGTTTAGTACTCTATTGAATGCAACCGCCCGCTTAAACAAATCATCAATTGGACTGGGGGTTTGTTTAAATGACAAGTCAATAAAAGAAAAGGCCTATGAAGTCTTAAGCGATTATAAATTCGAAATAATAAATGCCTTAAATTGGTTCTATAGCAATAAAAACACAAATAAAGTTATCGAAGCAGACAACCTCGTTATTATAAATGCAGAAGAATATATAAGAGACACCATGACGGGCACAATAGCTTCAATAATATCAAAAAGCAATATTTATAAAACAGGCACCGTAATAATCGCGATGTCTCATACAATAGATGGCTTTACAAAAATAAGCGCCAGAATATCTGGAAACAAACAAGCCACAAACTTAAGAAGTCTACTCGAGACTATAGTACAAAAAGTTGGCGGTCAGACCGGTGGGCATGATAATGCTGCAGGTGCATTAATATTGCAAGAAAAAGATGATGAATTTATAATGGAGGCCAAAAAATATCATAACCAAATAGAAGAGATAGCACAAAAATAAAATGGCAGAAGAAACATTAAAACAACAACTCCCCTTGAAAAAGAAAAAGAAAAGATGGATTTCAATTTATGGAACAAAAAATTTCAAAGACATTCAATTAGGAGAAAGCTATGTAGCAGATCCAAGCAGGCTAATGAACAAAAATCTTGAAATAAATTTGATGGAACTAACCAATGATGTTAAAAAGCAAAACATCAAAGTTCGCTTTATTATAAACAACATTTCAGAAAATAAGGCTACAGCAGATTTTATTGGGCATGAATTAGTCAGTAGTTTGGTAAAAAGAGTGGTAAAAAGAGCAAAAAGCAAGATAGATGATTCTTTTATTGTAGAAACAAAAGACAACATAAAAATAAGAGTAAAACCATTGGTATTGACAAAAACAAAGGCAGCTCACTCTGTACTAACAAGATTAAGATCAAAGATAAGAGAGACCCTCATTGTAAATTTTAAAAAATATACTTATGACGAATTAGTCCAACAATTATTAAATCAGGAAGTCCATAAACTCTTAAAAGAGCAGCTTAAAAAGATATATCCAGTTTCTGTAGTTGAATTAAGATACTTAAGAAAGCTTTAAAACCAAATATTTTTAAATTGCCTATTTCTTTTTGATTATACTGTATGCCTCGGTAGCTCAGTTGGTAGAGCAGCTGACTTGTAATCAGCAGGTCGAGGGTTCAAATCCCTTCCGAGGCTTACCTATTTTTGGAAAATAGGGAAGTTTTATAAATAAATTTGGATCCAAATTGTAATATGAAAAGAGGGTATATATTTCCATTAATTGCTTCGCTATTTTTATTAATTGTGTATGGATGTGCTGAAGACTTAAATAAGATTCAGAAAGACAAAAAGAATGGAGTTGTGTGTACCCAAGATACTATGCAATGCCCTAATGGTTCTTATGTTTCAAGGGTGCCGCCAAATTGTGGTTTTGCTCCTTGTCCAGCAGTAAACAACACACCAGCAGTAAACAACACAGTACAATGCCCTAAAGAAACAAGAAAATGCATAAATGGCAGTATTGTAGAAAGGGTGCCGCCAAATTGTGGTTTTGCTCCTTGCCCAAAATATGATATCCCTCCAAATACTTGCAGCTATAATCCAGACTGCAAAATAGTAATGAGCTTCTGCAGTTGCGAAGCAGTACCAATAAATGATTCTAGGGACTGGATAGATGGACCTTATTGTAGCAACAGCGAATGTGTATATAACAATCAACTTATAGCCAGAGCAATATGTAAAAACAACAAATGTCAAAAAGTCATAGACAATGTCACAAATTGCATAGATAATGATGGCCTTGATTATAATACCTACGGAAATGTTCAAATAAAGGTTAATGGTGTGGTTAAATCTACTGTATCAGACTATTGTATCAACAGCACATTATTAAGTGAACAATTCTGTATAGATATCACTTCTACATATGCAAGTTCTATTAATTATAGCTGTCCATCCAGTTGCAATAATGGAGTATGTTAACAAATATAAGAAAATCGCATTTTTCTATCTCAATATCAAAAAAATAGTGTAAAGAAAAGTTAATAAACTATTTAAAATTATTCAAAATTTTATTAAAAGATCGGGGGTGAGAATATGGGTGAGTATGCAGTACCTCATGAAGGAAGGAAAAAAAGAAAATATAAAAGCTATAAAAGAGGTGGTCCAAGAAGAACAAAGGAACAAAAGCTTTAACCATTTGTTACAATCCGGGCTCATGGTCTAGCGGTTATGACACTTCGTTGACGTCGAAGAGGTCGCCGGTTCGAATCCGGCTGGGCCCACTCAATAGAAATGTTTATATAGTAAGATAGATACATAATAAAAGATTTAAAAGCTTTAAAGGGGTAAAAAAGCTCAATTTAAGCCTTAAAGCTAAAAAAGAGGTAAAAAAACCGAAAATATGATACCAAAAGAGGAAGAGCTTCTCAAATTTATTGAAAAGCATGACAATCTAGTAAATATCAGCATGATCGCTAGTTTCTTCAATATAAAGAATGCCACTGCCTCAGATTTAGTTAATGACATAGCAAAGAAAAAATTAATTGAGATAAAGAAGCTTGGTGGTTCTAAAATAATCAGGGTGATTAAGAAGTGAACTTTAAAAGAGGTCAAATCAGTCTATTCATAATACTAGGCATAATAATTGTTTTTGTAATTGGATTAATATTCTTAGTCAGATCTGAGATATTAAAAACAACCTTACTAAGCCAGGTTCAAAAAACAGAGGTGGTTCCAGTACAATTAAGACCAGTCAAAGATGCTATAGACAATTGTGTTGCTGAAGTAAGCACAGAAGCCTTAAACTTGATAGGGCTACAAGGCGGATACATAAATCTCCCAAAAGATATACTTTCTAGAGGACAATTCAATAAGTTCTCAAATTCTTTAGAAGTAATTCCTGGAATTAATACTGCCTATTGGTTCTATGAAACTAGTAATGGCATACAAAAACTAAATATTCCACAAAAAGACCAGATAAAGAAAGATATCGACGACTATGTAAAAGAAAATCTTGACTCCTGCTTAATTTCATTAGATGAATTTAGAGCAAATGAATATGTGATTGATTTTAAGGGTACAATAGAGGTAAATTCAAAAATACAAGACCAATTTGTAGAGGTTTTTGTTGAGTATCCTGTTGACATCCAGTTTAAAGATGTAGGAAAAAGTGTAAAAAAACATTATGCCAAGATTGATTATCCTTTAGGAGAGTTTTATAATTTAGGAATCGATATACTGAATAATGAAAATGATAGATTCTATTTTGAAAATATAACTTTAGACATATTAACAGTTTATGAAGACATACCATATGCAGGACAAAGCTTTAATTGCATACCTAGGGTATGGCAAAAGAATGATATTGAAAAAAACCTAAAAAACTATATACAAGTAAATGTCAATGCAATAAAGGTAAAAAATACGCTTACCTCAAGTCCAAATACATATTACTTACTTGATGTAGGAAAAAGCCATAGCAATGTAGACACAATATTCCTATTCAATCAACAATGGCCTTTTGAATTAAGCATCAATGGCGGAGAAGAAATTCTTAAAGAAGACTCGATAGTTGGGGTTAAAAATCCTGCCACCAAGCTTTTGGTCGGATTATTCTGCTTAAACAGCTATCAATTTATTTACGATATAAAATATCCTATTTTGGTTCAAATCGCAAAAAATGGATACACCTTCCAATATGCCACTCAAGTGATAATTGATAACAACCAGCCAAGATACAACAGAAGAAGTTTCAGTAACATAGAAGAACAAGATAGATTATTTTGTAAGTCTACACCAACAGAAAACACTATATATGCTTTAAATGCCGATACGGGACAAAGTTTAGAGAATGTTGAAATAAATGCAAAGTGCATCACAACAGTCTGCGAAATAGGCAGAACTAGCTTAAATGGCAACGAGGCATATCTAAATGCAAAAGTTCCAAGCTGCATCAACACAGAAATTATAGCTAGTAAGCAAGGATTCAATGATGGCATTACTGTTACCGATACAAATGAACAAGGAACAATTAACCTAGAACTAAAACCAAAATACGACCTTGAACTTGAAATAAAAATACTAGAAGACAGCACCATAAGAAATCTAGATTCTGATGAAAACGTTCTAATAGAATTCTCTAATGAGCAAGATAATTATTACGCTGTTGCAAATAAAGAGGTAAAAAATGTAGAGTTAATTTCTGGTACATATAGCCTCAACACATATTTACTTATCACCAGCAGAAATATAACCCTACCAGGAAGCGATTATGAAAAATGTACCGATGTGCCAAGAGCAGGTATACTAGGATTTATAGGCCTAAAAGATAAAAAGTGCTTCACTACAAAAATCGACCCTATAAACCTAGATCAAATCCTAACTGGGGGGGATGTTTTTGATGTAGAATTTGACAAAGAACAATTATCAAAAGCCAATAAGATTATAGTGTATATTACAAAAAATAAAACCCCTGCTTCAGTTGAAGACCTAAAGTCAATTATCGACTTTATTAATTCAAATAGCAATAATCCTCAATTCAGAAGGCCTGAATTAATATGAAAAGAACTATAATGATAATGCTTGCAACAATTTTAATTATGAGTTTAATTATTAATAGCTATGCTAACGCACAAGAAGAAGCTCCTGAAGATATATTATTGTATCCTGATGTTTATATGCCAAGAGTTGTTTCTAGTTATGATCTAGAAACACCTAGTTCTATAGGCCAAGGAAGTGTTTTTCCGGTATTTGTCACATTAAAAGGTATTAAAACTAATCCTATAGTTGAAATCTCTAAAATAGATAGCATAAGGATTACCTTAGACCAGTCTAGCAGCAAGTATTCAGCAGCTCCCCGCCATCTTGCTCCAAAAAGTAGAACCTACACACTTGACAATATGGGATACTTAATAGTAAACCTAAAAAAAGACCCTTTAAAGAAAGATGAAAATATTCCTAGCAGCATAGACCTAAATTTAAAAGCGACAATATACTACAAAGTAAATACTGGTTTTGGTGTTTTTCCACAAGATGTAATATTAAAAGAGCTTTCAGAACAGGAATTCAATAGTCAGAGAGCGCAGTACAATTTCTGGAACACTCGCGGCTATCTAAGGTTAATAAAATTAGAAAATGGCATAGCCACAATCTCTGTCTACGACGAAAGGGGTAATAAAATCACCACTCTAGAACCATTAAGCCCTGGTCAAACAAGCAGACAGTTTACTTTGAGAAGATTATATTTTGAAGACGAGCAAGAACTTAAATTCAGAGATAGAGCAAAGATAAGATTTATTAAAACAATAAGCGGAGAAAAAGCAGCAAATTTACAAATCTTATTTAACAACCAGTTGCAGTTCATACAGAGATTCGAACGTGAGCAATTATACCCAGGAAGTGCATGGCGTATAAAGAGCATTACTTCCTCACCACAAATTAACCAAGTAGTCCTAGAAAACACCGCAACTGACGAAATAAAAACACTTTACAAAAACCAGAAATCAGAAATTGACTGCAAGCAATTAACGAGCCAAGAAGATTGTATATTAATCAACCAATGCCAATGGACCGGAACAAATTGTGTAAGCAAAAAAGAACAAACTACGACACAACTCTCTGTTCAAACTCAACCATCAATAGACGATAGTGCTGCTAAAACAGAATTTGAAAATTTAAAAAAACAGCATTCACAAGTACAAGAAAAAATAAACAAGCTATCCGATGAGGAAATTAAAAATAAAGCTTCAGAGCTGATCAGCGAAATTAAAAGTCTGGAGAATGGTTATTTTTCATTCATGGATAAATACTCTGCTCCTGTGTGGCTTTCATTAGCAAGACATAGATTATTAAATTCACAAGTTCCATTTTATATTAGTGTATGGACTCTATATGACAAATTAGAAGAAATTACTAATGACAGAGAAACATATGAAAAACTAAAAAACGAGCTACTTGCAAGAGATAAAAATTATCACGATAAAGTATACATAACTTCAGAAACAGAAGCTGTTAGTAAAGACAGCAGAGAATATTATCTTGACGCAATAAGAAACTACGAAAATGTTGCTAATTCATATCCAGAAGTTAAGGACGATCAAGGAAATGAACTCGGGCCCATAGCACAAAGTAGAATAGCTGAAATATACCAAAATAATCTAAATGATTTTGGGAAAGCATCTAGTTCATATAAAAAGTTGTTGAATGAGTTTTCTTCTAGTGAATATGTAAAATCACAGCAAGAAATAATTAAAAGGTGGATAGAATTACTTGAAGACAGGGCCAACTACAACATTAATGCAGAACAAATAATAGAGGACGGAAACATCATCGATGTTGCACTAAATGATATTGCAGCAGTTGGAGAGGGTTCAAAAGCTTTCATAGAAATAAATAACTTGGTAAAAAAAGAGGGATATAAACTCGGGGACTCTCCAATACCGGGGTGGGTAATAGACGAAATAAAT
>JACPNH010000053.1 GCA_016185565.1 Candidatus Woesearchaeota archaeon
AGCTGTTTATATTATCGCATCTAGGGCACTTTATGGGCTTTAAGGAAGATTCTTTTTCTTCTTTATCTATCTTAACTCCATTCAAGGCAAGTAAAACAGATTCAGTCTCTTTGCCGCTTAAATGCACATAAGTAGCAGGCATACCACTCCCTTGTACCCATCCAAAGTACTGGTTCATCTGGAATTCAGTCAAATGATTCGCTAAAAATGTAGCTCTGGAATGCCTGAATAGATGCGGGTTAAACCTTTTCTTGATGCCACATTTATCAAATAACCTTTGTAATAATCTTAATACCGCATCATAAGTCATAAGCTTGTTGAAATTGCAATTCCCATAATTAACCCACAATGGACTTTCTAAGTCATTTTTTAATGGATGGTTGCTTATCCAAGTGGCTATGTATTGTGTAGAGCTTATTATTCTTACTTGTCTGCTTCCTGTTTTTCCTATAACATTAATTAAAACGCCATGCTCATCAAATGTTAGGTTTTTTAGCTTAAGTGTTAACAAGCCCCCAACTCTGCATCCTGACTCATATAATAAAGCTATAAAGGCCTTATCTCTTGGATGTTCTGCATTATTGATTAAGAGTTTAATATCGTCTTCTGTTAATAATCCAGATTCCGCAGGCAATCTTATCAGATTCTTGTTTATATTGGTTTTAACCCATCTTACTTCCTCGGGATAAGTCTCACTATTTCCTTTTAGCCACTTGTAGAACTTCTTTAAAATAACTTTATAAGCTGCCTTAGTCCACACGCCAAATTTCTCATTCTCTTGCACATAAGTTACAAATCTCTGAACATCCCTTTTAGTTACTTTATCTAAGTCTTTATCAAAAATTATAGCTATGCACTTCATAGTGTCCATTAATTTGATTATTCTTGCTTTTGTTAAGCCATCTCTTACACAATCATCCTTAAACCTAAAAATCAGCTTTTTGTTTCTTGTAGATATTTTCGAGTTTTCTATGCCCCGAATAGTGCATTTATATCTATCTTCATACTTATGTGGGTCTAATTTTGTTTCCATTTCAATCTCCTAGAAATAGCCACTTTTTAATATAATTTTGGGACAAAGCATGTCCCAAAATTGACATTTAGGGCGTCGAACGCCCAGGCTAACGCCTCGGCCGAGATTCGAACTCGGGTCGCAACCGTGACAGGGTTGCATGATAGACCAACTACACCACCGAGGCACGAAAGAAAATGACCAAATTTGATTTATAAATTTTTGGTTTTAAAGTTTTTAAATATCTTATAGTTTTATTCTTACTATTTTATCGTCATTTGGACTAGGACTACCTCGCCCATCTCTGTTATTTGTTGCAATATATAAGTAACCCTTATGCACTACAACATCCCTTATTCTTCCAAGATTGCTAATTAAAATTTCTTCACTTAATACTTTGTCTGCATCAATAATAAGCTTTCTTAATTGAGTTCCTCTTAAACCTGCCACATATAGTTCATTATTGTTAAATGCGATTCCAGATGGTGCTAGTGTAAACTCAGAATAGCACCTTATAGGATTTTTAAAAGTTTCAGTTGTTTCAGTACATTCCACTAAAGGCCAACCATAGTTGGCTCCTTTTAATATTAAATTTATCTCGTCATTTCTGCTTTGTCCATGTTCTGATGAATAAAGTTTATTGGTTAAAGGATGCCACGCTATACCTTGGGGGTTTCTATGGCCATATGAATAAACATAGTTATTGAAAGGATTGTCATTTGGGATACTACCATCCTTGTTCATTCTTAGTATTTTGCCTGCTAATGAACCAGTATCTTGAGCTGAAGGGGAAGTTGTAGCATCTCCGGTAGTTATGTACAATTTATTATCTGGGCCGAATTTTATTCTACCGCCATCATGAAATCTTGCGTTTGGTATGTTGTCTAATAAGATTTTTTCATCTTGGATTTGTTCCTTTAATACAAACCTAGAAACCCTATTCCCATTTTTATGGGTGTAGTAAATATAAATGAAATTATTTTTATTAAACTCTGGATCAACCGCTATTCCTAATAAACCAGCCTCACTTTCCTGATTTACTTCTATTCTACCAATTTTAGTTAATTTATTAGTATCAAAATTATAAAGATTTATTTCCCCATTTCTTTCAGTAAATATCACATCATTATTTGGTAAAAAGTCTATAGACCAAGGAACATCTAGATTATCGAGTAAAATTTCAGAGTAATATGTTTTTTCAATAGTCTGTCTAGAACATCCTACTACTAATAAAAAGACTCCTAATAAAGCAAAACAAATTATTCTTTTCATTTTAAGGAATCCCGCCTGCAGGATAATAATGCCAAGATTAGAAATTCCTTTTTTACCATTACCTAATGCTCACTTCGTTTATGGTTTTTCATAGTGTTCTAATAAAGGTTTAATTTTTCTTTCCCATTTATCTCTTTATATAATATTTGATAGAATTAATAGAACTAATTTTACTTATTTTTATAGATTTCCATTTTTGGAATAAGAATACTTATTTACTTTAACAAATCTTAAAAAAATTAGTCCTATTAAGAATAGCACTATAATAACCCAAAGAGCTTGTCTAAATCCTAAAATTAATGCTATATACCCAAATAAAACAGGTCCTATCACACCGGAAATCTTTTCAGTCAGACCCTGATATCCAAATAACTCAGCTTGTTTATTTTTAGGTGTTAAATCTACCAATAACGTTCTAGTTAGAGCCCAAAGACCGCCTAGTAAGGCACCACCAACAAGTCCTATTATCAAGAAAGTTGTATATGTTGTTTTTAGGTATAAAACTAAAATAATTAAAATCCACATAATCAATATAAATGTTAAGATTCTTTTATGACCAAACTTATCTGAAATTTTCCCAAAAAATAATGATCCTACAGCAGCAGTTATAGCCATTGAGATATAGATAGGTAAGAATTTAGTTAATTCTACGCCTATTTGATTTGTTGCATATAAATATAAGAAACCTAAAGCCGTATTTGCCGCATCAGAATAAAAAAATGAAGCTAATAAAAATAACCATGTATGTCTAAATTTCTTAATATTTTTTATGGTATTGGTTACATTATAAAATGCTGTTTTTATGTAATCTTTCTTAATAATAAACCCAGATGGTTCTTTTACAAATATAAAAGTAAATAATGAAAATCCAAGAAACATAATTGCTATTAGTACAAAAACTACTTGTACTCCCAAAAGAGTTTCATGACCATAAAACTTTCCTGCTGTATAAGCTATTAAAACGCCGAAAATTGTTCCTAAATAACCTATAGAAATTCCTAAACCAGATATGAAACTTATATTTCTTTTATTTGAGATATCTACTAGAATAGAATCATAAATATCGAGGCTAGCATTAAAAAAGAACTTGGCTAAAAACCCAAATATTAATGTTGTTTTTAAATCAAAATATCCAGAAAATAAGGTAGCTATACAGCATAGTAAAGTAAATATAAATAACATTGGTTTCTTTCTTTTTGTTATATCAGCTATAGCTCCTAAGTAAGGAACAAATAAAGCCGCAGAAATCATTGCTATTGATACTATTAAACCGATATGGAAAACTGTGCCTCCCTTGAGTATTACAATCAAAGGAAAATATATCGTGGTAAATAAAGCAGAAAAAATTGTGTTGGCAAAATCGTACATACACCAACCAAATATTTCTTTTTTTGTTGTCATAATAATGGCGCTAAATAATAACTTATAGATGTACTTACAATCCCAATTAAAATACTATTTATTACTTCATGGCCTTTAGTTTTTAAATAATATGAAGAGATTAACATTGTTATAAATAATAAACTTGCAAATATTGTGAATACTAATTCTTTATAGTAAAGAGAAATAAATACAAATAAGATAAACCCTCTTGATATGTGGTTGTTAGTTTTTTTAATTAGCCTAGACAAAACAATTAAAATTAGTAATGCTATTACTAATTGATATATGAAGATTTTATAATTGCCAATAATAGCTCTGATGATCACAATAAAATAAAATGTAATACCACCAAGAGCGATAGTGTCTCTTGTAACTTCTTTTTTCCAATCTTTCATTTTTATAGTGAAGTTTCTTCGATTTATTAGCTTTATTATATCATATGTTTTTTAAGAAAATCTTTTATATGTTTTTTATATTGTATTTGATATAAAGCATACGATTGTCCATGATCTGCATCTTTAAAAATTATAATTTCAATTTTTGGATTTGAATCTTTTAATGCATATGCATTTTCTACTGGAATTTGAGTATCTTTTAAACCATGAATAATTAGTATTGGAGTATTTATATTTTTAATTGATTCTGCAGGAGAAATTTGCTTTGGATGCACTCCAAAAAATATTATGGAAAGTAGATTTGTTAACTCAACAAATGCAAATTTAAATGGGCCGAACATAGAATAAACATGATTAACCATATTCTCTAGATTTGCATATGGAGAATCAGCAATAATAGCATCTACTTTTTCTTTTGTCATTAGCATTGTTGATGCACTTAATGAAAATCCATATAAAGCTATTTTCTGTTCTGGAAATCTTTTATTAACATAGTTTATTACTGTTTTTACATCTTCAACTTCTTTTATACCTAAAGTAGATATATGGCCAGAGCTTTCACCAAAATATCTATGATCGTATAGCACAATATTGTAATCTGGGTATAGAAATAATGCTACAGGCAAAATATTGCTTTTATCAAAAGGATATCCATGCCCTATGATGATTGTATTCTTGGCATTTTCTGATTTTATCAACCAACCACTAATTTTAATGTTGTCAGAAGTTGTTAGTATTATAGATTCATAATTAAGTCCATAATTTTTAGGCGTAGTTTTTTCAGAGTATTTTGATGGATGAACACTAATAAAAAATTGAAGTAAAGAAAACAAAATAACAAATAGAATTATTATAACTAATACTCTAATAGACATAATAAAAAAGAAGCTCATTTTTTATTTTCTAACAAAAAGATAACAATTGCTATAGCATATCCTCCATCATGACTTATACTAATGTCATGGCTAAGTATATTTTGAATATTTTGATTATTTTTATTTAAATTAAGTAACAATACAGGTTTTCCATTTTTTTGTTTTTTTATTTCAATGTCATGCCATTTAAGATTATTAAATATTTTTTTACAACTTTCTTTTGCTGTGAATATGCCTGCAAGAGACTCTGGTTTTGTGTTTTTTAGTTCCGATTTATGAAATATTCTATTTAATGATGTAATAGATAAATTTGAAAATCTTTTTATTTTTACAATATCACAACCAATTTTAATTATCATAATTCCCTAACCTTTTTTTCTATTAAATTTGTTGCATCTAAATAGGACATTTTTTTAATATCATTAGCATATATTGGTTTTCCAAACTTTACTAAACTTTTTCCAAATTTTGGATAATTTCTAGTAGCTGGCAATACTTCAAACATTCCAGAAATCTTTACAGGCACTATTGGAACATTCATATTCAAAGATAAAAAACCTATTCCAATTTTGAATTCATAGATTTTGCCATCCGGGGTTCTATGTGCTTCTGGAAATATAATTATAGAGAATCCTTTATCTAACATTTCTCCAGTAAATTCCATGCTTTTGTTTAGACCAATATTTTCTCCAAATGGATATGCATTATAAAATAATGCAAGGAAATAACCCAATAACTTTCTAGTTGGTTTTGATAGTTTTCCTTCACCAAATGCAAAAAAATAATCTGAAACAGCAATAGCGGTCTTTAATTTTAATTTTTTTATAATTATATGACCATCAATGCCGCTTTGATGATTACTTGCAAATATACAAATTTTTATATTTTTTATATTTTCTAGTCCATAATATTCCGTTTTTGTAAATATATTAACTAAAGGGAAAAATAAAATTCTTTGGAATAAATATCTTAAAATTTGTGAAATTTTGTTGAGATGCCAACTTTTAAAACTAATTTTTTCAACACTTTTTTCTTTTAACAAATTTTTCAAATCAGAAACTTTTGTATTTTGGTTAATTTTTATTTCATCTATTTCTATGTTACACTTTTTTTCTATTTCAGAAATTAGTTCAATTCTTTTTATAGAGTCCATTCCTAAATCTGTTAATTTAGATACCAATAGTATTTTTTGAGTAGGTTTTATTACATCTTTTATTATTTCAAAAAGCTTATCTTCATAAAAATGTCTTTTGGCTTCTAATTTTCCCATTTCTCGTCGTACCAAATACTTTTTAATTTTTCCAGTATGTGTTTTTGGAAATTCAGTATCTGGCCATACAAAAAAGCTTGAAATCTTTTGATGATTCAGCAGTGTTTTATTTGCAATTTTAACTATATCTAAAGGATCGATTTTTTTGTTAAGAATAAAAATAGCGTGAACTCCCTTATTTTTTTCAATAACACAACTCTCCTCAACACCGTTTATATTATTTAATACATTTTCTACATCTATCGGATAAACCTTTAATCCAGAAGCTTTCACAATAACATCTTTTTTTCTTTCTTTTATATACAAATAACCATTTTTAAGATATCCAATATCACCGGTCTTAAACCATCCGTCTTTAAAAGATTGTTTTGTTTTTTCTTCATCTAAGAAATAACCAGAAGTCACATTCGGTCCTTTAATTAATATTTCATTATCTTTATTTAATTTAATATTGGTGTCCTTTGCTATCTTTCCTGCGCTTCCTATTTTAGTAAAAAAAGGTATATTCACAGAAGCAACAGAAGATGTTTCTGTTAATCCATATCCTTGTACTACAGAAATCAGATGATGATTCCACCATTTTTCTAGTTCGGTCTCTAAAGATGCTCCTCCCACACCTATAATCCTGAATTGAATACCAAGACTTTTTAATAGAGATTTTCCTTCCAATTCTTTTTTTAACGAATCAAGGATAGAAGGCACCAAAATCATAATATTTATCTTCTTGATTTTTATAAAAGAAATAATCTTTTTTGATTGTATGGTATCAATAAAATATATTCTGTAACCAAAGTACATAGATGTAAATAAACCATAAACTTGACCATAAATATGGCTCAATGGCAATAAATTCAACATTCTTAATTTAAGTTTTAAAGGCACAGATTTTATGGCTGAATTTACTCCCGCTACAATATTTGCATGAGTTAATATTACACCTTTCGGTTGCCCTGTTGTTCCTGAAGTATACATTATTTCAAGAATATCATCTGGATAAATTTTTACTTCTAAATTTTTACTTACTTTAATATCCTCGAGTTTTTCTTCTAACTCATCTAGGTAATATGTCTTTATTTTAGTATATACTAATCCTTTATCTTGGAATATTGCTTTAGCATTTACTTGTTTTTGTATCTTTTGTAGTAATGATTTATCAGTAAAAATATCTAAAGGAACTACAATCATACCAGATAATATTGATGCAAAATAAACAGAAATCCATTCTAAATAGTCTCTGCTAAGAATAATAATTTTATCTCCTTTTTTTATTTTTTTATAATAAAAAAATGATCTTATTTTGTTTATTTTATACTTTAATTCTTTTCCATTTAATGTAAAGGTTCTATAACCTTTTTTATATGAAAATAATACTTCTTCTTTGTTATTAAGAAAAATTTCAATAAGTTCTGCTAGGGACTTAACCTCTTTTTGTGGCATATGTTAATAAAGAATTCTATATATTTAAATTTACCCACTACTTATGATGTTTAATAATTCTTCATTTGTTACTGCATATGTACCTATTCTTCTCTTAAAATCTACCGCATAAACCTTTTCCATTTTATTTGTATAGGTAAAGATATTTTATATATAATAGCAAAATTTCATATAAAACTGAGAATTTCTAATCTTAGCATTTAAATCCCGCCTGCAGGATTTGAACCTGCAACCTTTCGGGATCAGCTGACTACTTTTCATTCATTGCTTAATGCATAGTCTAGTAGCGAATTTATCTACAGCCGAATGCTCTACCGTTGAGCTAAGGCGGGGATTAAGGAAATCGGGATACTTGATATTTAAATGCATTTCTGTTCTGTGTTCTGTGTGAAATTCCCTAAAAATGTTAAATCAATAGTTTTATATATAACTTAATAATGCTTATGCGCAAATCCTTAAAACGGAGGTACAAAAATGAATAAAGAAGATTACATAAAAAAGTTAGCATACGATGAAGAAGATGATTTCGATGATGATGTCGATGATGATGGTGATGAAGATGAGGATTATAATGATGAGGGAGGAGATTGGTAATTCACATTATTCTTTTTTTCTTTTTTATAAAAATTTGATATTTATTTGATATTTAAGAAAACAATTGTTCTGGGTTGCTTGAAACCGTTAATGACCTATTGCCCTTTAAGTATTTTGCAACAGCGCTTGGAATTGTTGCTTTTCCTATTATCTGCAGCCTAGATTTTGCTTTATATGAAAAAATTCTTTCCTCTTGCGGATTTAAAGTAACAACTTCCCAAATTAATTGCATTCCTTGTGATGTATCGAGTATTTTAGGGTGGGCAGTTCCAAATTCATGAGGAATTTCCACAATCTTCGGAACTCTGTCCATAACCTTGACATTATGAATTTTGTTGAATCCCTTGTTCTTAAGCACAATAGAAATCTTTATTGTTGAAGTTCCATCAGCCTCTTTTTTTATGCTTACCAACCTTTTCCTGATTGCAATATCCCTTTTAGTCATTAAATAAACAACTATTGCCAATATCACCAGAATAACAACTATAGCAAAAAATACTCTGTAATTAGTTTCTACTACAATGGTTTTAGTTTCTCCTGGACCTAATTGCAGATTCCATCTATATAAATAGCCGGATTCTGTTTTTTCTATACTAGTAGGCTTTGGAGTTGTTTTGGTAAACAACTTCTCAAATGAAGTTAGCCTTTTTGTGACAACCTCATAACTTATTATATTTCCCTCATTGTTTTTAGTTATCTCGATTACATTAAGCAAAAATCCTGATTTTGGGCTTTGCTTTTCTATTACGTTAGGATAACTACCTATTTTCATTTGCTTACTGAAATTCGCTAGTAATCTATTTTCCAATGTCACAGTGGCTGAAATTGGATATGCGCCAAATTCAGTGTCTTCCTTAAGTTCAATTTTAAAATCTAAAGTAGTAGTTTCACTAGGACCTAAAGAAACTATTTTCTTTTGCACAAAAAAAGGGCTTTCTAGTTTTACATTCAAGCCATCTAAAGAAGCATCTTTTGTGTTTGAAAGTCTAACATTTATTACCGTTGGCTTTCTAGGATCAATAGGATCAGGAACGATTAAATTTGCATCGCTTTGGTCAACTATTTCCTTGTACTTTAAAACAAAAACATCCAAGAAAAAATCATTGCTGTAAGCTTGGTCTAGAGAAGTAATTTTAATTCTTACTACTTTAGGCTTGTCATCTATGAACGGAGGCTGTGGAACCAAACTCAATACTAAATTCTTGTTTGAAAATGCGGGAATTGTTACTTTTTCAGGATTAACGCGCCAATCCACTCCAAAATATCTAAATCCAAAAACCATGTCTCTATTTTCATTATTCACTATGCTTACAGAATAAGTAGCATTTTGAATAGGGGCAACAGTATTCTTTATAGGAACAATTTTAATATCAACATCAGTAACAGCATTTATGAAATATATGTTTAAAAGCAGTAAAATAAGAGTTAAGGGTAGAATTTTTTTCATCATTTCACCTTTTTAAGCTAAAGAAAGGTTCATAGGTTAAGTATTTATAAAGTTTTTGATGTTACTATTTCCTATGTTTAAGGAAGTAACAATAAACACTAAAAATAATGAAGAAATAGTTGACATTACCGAAAAGGTAGAAAGGCTTGTAAAAGAAAGCAATCTAAACGAAGGCATATGCACCATTTTTGTTAAGCACACTACAGCTTCCATAATAATTAATGAAAACTGGGATCCTAGTGTCGGAAAGGATTTGCTTGAATTGCTAGAAGAAATAGCCCCGAAACATAAAGCCTATAGTCATAATGATGGGAATGCGCATTCACATTTAAAATCAGCAATTCTTGGAACTAGCGTTACTATTCCCATACTTAATAATGAGCTTCAGCTAGGCAGATGGCAGGATATTTTCCTTATTGAATTTGATGGTCCTAAAGAACGCAAAATCATAGTGCAGATAAAATGATACTAGTGCATGAGAATTTACCTGAAGAAGCTTCTAAAATCAAAAAAGTGGTTAAAGAAGTTTTTAATATAGAAAGCATTTTAATCAATGCAAATCTTGATAGATTTTTTATCCCGATTCAAGAGTTTAATGGATATTGGTCTCATCCTAGTGAAAAAGGCTATGAACTGATAGTTGGTTTAAAGAATACAGTCTTAATAATAACTCCAAGAGATATTTATTCTGATAATAAAAGCAAAGAAGATGATTTTGTATTTGGGCATGATGAATCAGAAAATAATTTGATGATTGTCAGCACTGCAAGAATGAAAAGACATGACAATCAACCTAGCAATAGCTTAGAAGTTCCATTAGATTTATACTTAAAAAGGATAGTGTACACTTCTGTGCATGAGCTGGGGCATAGTATTGTAAGAGCCGATCATTATAAAGAAGCAATATGGGTTAATGCCAGAACAGGCCATCAATTAAAATTAGGCGAACATTGCACTGATAATACTTGTGTTATGTATGAAATTGTTGATATTAAAGCTCCCCCGTTAAGTGAGGGCTATATGTTATTAGGAGAGGAAAAGAAATTTGATACTGGAATGGATGAATCTTTAAAAAGATTAAACCAAGACTGGTTTTGCGACATATGTAGAAAGGCTTTTAAAATCGATAATATGTACAAGCAAAAATGAAAAATAAAACATTTTCAGAAAAGGTGTATTCTTTAGTCAAAAGAATTCCCAGAGGCAGAGTTTCGACCTATAAAGAAATAGCCATTGCGTTAAATAAAAAAGCTTACAGAGCCGTTGGAAATGCATTAAACAAAAATCCTTACTCACCAATCGTGGCTTGCCATCGTGTTATAAAATCTTCTGGAGAAATCGGAGGATTTGCAACCGGAGCTGAAAACAAAATTAAGCTTTTGAAAAAAGAAGGCATAAAAGTAAAAAACAATAAAATTGAAAATTTTGAGGATGTGTTGTTTAGGTTTTGAACAGATATATTTTTATTATTTTTGATTAAACTTTTCCTAAAAGTTTATTTTATGTCTATGACAGCAGTTTTAATATCCTCCTGACATTTACATTCCCAGTCTTGAAGTTTTGTTGCTATATTTGCTATTAGCTTAAGAACTTTTTCTGAGTTTTCTTTCATCACAGCTAAGACTTCTTCTAAAGTCACCTCTTTCCTATCTTCCATAAAGCAATCATAATCCGTAACCATCGCTATGTTTGAATAACAAATACCAGCTTCCCTTGCAAGTACAACCTCTGGTACTGTAGTCATTCCCAGGACATCGGCTTTCCACATTCTAAACAAATTAGACTCTGCCCTTGTACTAAACCTCGGGCCTTCTATCACAACTATTGTACCTTTTTCCCAAAATCTGTATTTTAATTCCTTGCAAGTTTGTATTAATAAATTTCTTATTTTGGGGCAAAAAGGCTCTGCCATTGAAATATGAGCTACTTTGTCATTTTCATAGAAAGTTTGTTTTCTTTTTGTGGTTCTGTCTATAAACTGGTCTAAGATTACAAAATCTCCAGGTTTGATTTTTTCTTGTAAACTACCGCAGGCACCAACGCCTATGATATGGGTGCAATTTTCCTGTTTTAATGCCTGTACATTTGCCTGATAGTTCACATTTGTTGGATTAATCTCGTGCTTATTTCCATGTCTTCTTATTAAAACTGTGTCTATATCTTGTATTTTTCCTATGATAAGGTTAGAAGAAGGCATTCCAAATGGTGTATTTATTTTCTTTTCTTTTATTACTGTAAAGAACTCTGATTTTTCTAAACCACTGCCCCCTATAATCCCTATCTTCATCAAAATTTGAGAAGATATGATAAGTATTTAAATCTTATTTTTGTTGATTTTATTCATTAGGGTTCTTACTCTTTTAATATCAACTCGTTTTTTGTAATCACTATCTTCTCTTAAATAACTAAAGAAAATTCCAAAATTTGCTATCTTAGTGTATGAAGCAATATTACCAACACTTAACCCGCCACTAACCCCAATAGGATAACTTTCTCCTACTATCTTTCTGATATTTTTAACTAAATCCAATGGTAGCGGTTCTTTTTCTCCAACTAAGCAAATGGCATCTGCATAATGTTTTGCCGATTTAACGCTTTGCTCTAAATTCTTCCCCCCTATTAGTTCATAAAAATTTCTTGGCTGCACTTCTGCAAATAAATTTACACCATTTTTGTATTTTACTACTTCCTCTGGATTTATATTGATTATAAAACTGTCTTGTGTGTAGTTAGGACTTACTCTATCAACTAATGTGTCCATCCAAACCCCAAATGCATTAAATCTTTTTGCTATATCGAATGATGATTCGTAATCTGCTGGAAGAACCCCCACAAGGTAAGGAACTCTTATTTCTCTTTGTATTGTATCCATAATTTCAGTGAACAATCTCACAGTCTCAGGAAAGGCTCTTCTACTAGTGGCTGTATCACCATCATTTTCTATTAAAATAGCGTTTATTCCTCCATCTTGTAGATTATGAAGATCTTGTAATATAACTTTGATATATCTCTTAAAATTTCTTTCACCTAAAGTGTCTAATAAACTTAATACTCCAACTGCATTAAAACTTGGCATTGTACAAATTCATTTTTTATAAAATCTTAAAAAACTTTGTTTTTGAAGTTATATAAATCCTCTTTACCAATAGGCACCTATACCGTTGATTATACGAACTTTTTTAACAGATTTTATAGAAACCTTTAAATTAATGTTTCGATTTCTAGATATAAAATGATTCAACTGGGTGGCAACATTACCCTAGATGGCTTCGAACTTGAACCATCTACTCTAGTAATAGTGAAAAAGATAGTCGGCAATTATGCAAAAAATATCTATACAAATATTAGTAACTTTGAAAATTTAAGCATAAAGTTAAAACAGAATCATCCAATCAAAGAAATTGAAAGCAGTCTATTAATTGATAATAATGAAGTTTCTGTTGTAGCTTCTGACCCTAATCTATTTTTTGCTCTGGACAGGTCTCTTGCAATGCTCGTTAAAAAGGCAAAGCCAGAATAATCAAATTTTGACACTAACCTCCATTCCATCTTCTTTGAAATCATAAAATTTACTATCATAGCTACCAGAATTTCTAACATAATGTAAATAATCCTTCATGCTGCTAGCAAAAATCTTGGCATTATCGGCTATTATTATCGAGCCTTTAGAGATATTTTTATTTTTTTCTAGAAGTTTCAAATAAGATAAATATTCTTCTTTTGCAGCATCGATAAAAACCAAATCAAATTTTTCTTTTAGACTTGGAATTATCTTTATGGCATTTCCTATTAAAATCTTTACCTTATCATTTAATCCGGCGTCCTTTATATTTTTCTTAGCGATTTTAGCGTATTCTTCAGAGATTTCTATTGTGATTACCTTTCCTTTTTTTAAGTTTCTAGCCATTAAAATAGTTGAATATCCTACGAGAGTTCCTATTTCAAGAATTAAAGTAGGTTGTTTTCTTTCTACCATATTCTCCAAAAATTGTCCTTTTACTCCCCCAACTATTGGAAGAAATATTTTTTTAGCTTGCTCTTCGATTCTCTTTAAAACTTGTAAATCTTCGTTTATCATGTCTCGTATAAGGCTCGTATAAGGAATGCAAAGATATATCAATATTCATTAATATTTTCTGGTAATTTAAACCCTAAAAAATATTTCACTAAATGCGCTCTGGCTTCATCGATGTCCTGAACGGAAAAATGCTCATTGGGCCCACTATCCCCATAAAAAATATCGATTTCTTTTCCCTGATAATTTAAACCTATATTAACTTCTAAAATCGGGTACAGTCCATGCAGAGTTCCATCAGTCCTTGCTTGGGACCTCACACAAAATCTGCCATGATTATTTAAGCTAACAACTCTTGTTTCTAGATCATTTCTTTTATCAGAAGCGCTTTTCAATAAAGAAAAAATTTCTTCTCCTATTCTTAATTGTTCATCTTGCATAGTTTTCATAAATCATAAAATCATAAATCAGCTAAAAACAGTTAAAGATCGATTTCTTTCTTCAATAACTCTGCCTTATCTGTTCTTTCCCAAGTAAAATCTGGGTCTTCCCTTCCAAAATGTCCATATACTGCGGTTTTTTTAAATATTGGCCTTCTAAGTTTTAAATAATCTATAATAGACTGCGGATTTAATGGAAAATGCTTCTCAACTAATTCCTTTATTTTTCCATTTGGCAATTTACCAGTTCCAAATGTATCTATCATTAAAGATAATGGTTTAGTCCCGCCTATGACATATGCTAATTGAACCTCGCATGCATCAGCCAATCCTGCTTTTACAATATTTTTTGCTATATATCTTGCCATATAGGCAGCAGACCTATCGACTTTAGTGCTGTCTTTGCCGCCGAAAGC
>JACPNH010000009.1 GCA_016185565.1 Candidatus Woesearchaeota archaeon
CCTTTATTACATAACGGCTTTGTCTTGCAAGTTTCCTTAGCATGCCTCACAATCAATGCATGATATTCTTTATACAACCCAGTATATTTTGGGAGTTTAGCATGAAACATTTCTTGAAACTGTTCATAGGTTTTTTCTTTAAAGCCTATCCTATTAAAGATTCTTTTTGTATATGCATCAACTACAAAATATGGCTGATTATAAGCATATAACAATATTGAGTCTGCTGTTTCTTTTCCTACACCCCATACTTGCAATAAATTTTCCCTAGAAGCTTTTTTATTGAATTTTGCAATCTCTTTAAGTTTTCTTGCTTTCTGTTTAAAATAACCAGAGCTTCTGATTAAATTGGCTAGTTTTTGTTCCTCAACCTTCAGAATATTCTCTTTGTTTAATAGATTGTTATCTTTAAGTTTTTTTATTGTTGGTTCTACATTCTTCCAAGTAGTGTTTTGTGTTAATATAGCACCAATAATAATTTCAAATTGTGCATTTTGGCTAGTAACAGGCCACCAATTTTGGGCCTTATATTCCTTAAGAAGCAAATTATAAATTTTTAATAGCATTTGTTGTTATAAAGAATTTATATAATCTTGTTTAAGCTTGAATCCGTTTTGTTTTGTTAGTTTAAGGATTGCATTGCTTATTCTAGAGCCGTATTGGGCTGCTGTCCTTTTTCTATAAGCAATATCTTTAGGCAGTCCAAGATCTATTGCTAATTCCCTTAGTATTATCTTCTTTTCTTTGCCATCAGTTTTCAGTTTTGGGTGGATGTTCATCACATTTTTTATTAAAGTTTCATCCAAGAAAGGCAATAATAAACCTACATTGAATTTTTTTGCTAGTAAATAGTCCCTGGTCAAGTCTCTTGAATAGCAGCTTTTAAGCCCATTCCATGACTCTGTATGAAGCTTTTCTAGTCCTTGTTTATAAAACTCTATATGCCTGTCATAGCCAGCAAATATCTCTTCTGAGCCAGCTCCTGTAAATATATTAAGACAATTATCTTGAATAGCGAATTCAAGGCCTGCATATATTACAATAGCAATTTCTAGCCTTATAACATCTTTTGTATTTAACAAATCTATACACTTCTTTAAGTATGATTCAACATCATTTAAAGAAAGTATTTTTGTTTTAAGATTTAATTTCAGTGAAGAGGCAACCTCTTTTGCATATTCTATGTCACTAGAATCTTCTAATCCTATGGCATAACAATTAAATTCTTTATTCAAATGCTTCTTACATATTAAGGCTATTAAACTTGAATCTAAACCCCCGGAAAACAAAATACCAAAATTATTCTGGGCTCTTAAGTAAATTGCATTAAACAAAGACTCTTGGACTAGTGTTTTAGCATGATCTATGTCAGTAATGAAATTCTTCTCTTCATATCTATTCTCTAAAATACTTATTTTATTAAGCCATTCCTTCTCTTCAATCAATCCTTTGTCATTTAGTATTGTAAACTGGGCCATAAAAATCAGTAACTATAAATATTTAAAAAGCTTGTTAATTACATGAAAATTGACACCTTGCTTAGGGCTGTGTATGACAAGAATTTCTTAAAATTAAATGAGTTAAAAGTTATAGTAAAAGACAGGATTATTGGAGAAAAAGAGATTGATGGCAGCTTAATAAAAGAGGTAACAAAGGGGCATTTTACTTTGCAAGATGGCACTTATATTCCTAGCCATAGAATAATAAAAATAGAAAAGAAGAAAAGATAGTTTATTCCTTCTTTCTTCTTCTAAATATTAAAACTACTATGTACAATGCTATCAGTACTAATAATATATCTGCAATAATAAAGAATACCGCAGCATTTCTTGTATTTCCAAATATATTACCGACAGTTACTGCACCAGTAATAGGAGTTCCTTTGCTTTCTACTAATACAGCAGCAGATTTTGTTGCTATTATATTGGTGCCTTCTTTAACTGTGATAACCACATTCTTTGAACCAGTATCTGTATCTGAGTCAACGTTCATTGACAATGTTACTGAGCCTTGTTCATTTGCAGCCAGTGTTAATTGTTCTGTATCACTAGAAGCAAAATCGCCAACAGCTTTTGCCTCTATTGTGTAGGTTTTTTCTGAGTTCGCATTATTCTTTAATGTAACTGCTATGTCCAATATAGAACCTTGGTCTACTTTAATGGTGAATGAAGGGAGTGTTAATTCTACCATAGATGTTGGAACTTCACAACTTACTTGTAAGGTTCTGAATTCCGATACTTTATTAGCTGTACCGGGCTCTGCTAGCAATTCTATAGTATATTGGCCTGCCTTAGCATCTCCAGGAACCTGAAATGTTAAGGTTTGAGTGGATTCATCATCCTGGCCCACTTCCTCAATCTCAAATGGGTCTGAAAGCACATCTATCTTTAAGCTAGGCTCTCTGGCCCTTATTCTTACAAGTCTTTCATCACTACTTCCTACATTTTTTACATCTACTGTAGCTGTAACTGTGTCTCCACAATTTACTGAACTTGGTGTTAATGAAGCATCTTCTATTATTACTTTATGAGATGGTACCTCTATGTCAATATCAATAGAATCTTCATCACAGTTTAAGCTTTCCTTGCCGTCTTGGAATGCCTTTACAAACAACGCAAAATCATCATCTTCATCTATGTCTTCATCTGTTGGTATTTTTAAATCCAAATCAAATTTTTCTGAATCACCGTCGTCTATTTCTATCTCATCAGACTCTACACTCTCAAGTTTCTTGTTATTGGTTTTATCATATAAGATCGCTTCTACAACAAAGTCATGTTTTTTAGTGTCATCATTATCAACATCAACTTCAATGCTTATGGTTTCGCCTATTTCGAAATCATCACCATTATCTGGATCCTTTATCTCAACCTTAACAGTTCCTTGAACTCCAGACTTGCATATCTGGGGTTGGATTTTGAGCTCTAGTATAAACGATGCACTAGGTAATTGTGTAGAACTGACTGTAATACTTTTTTCGTGTGTTTCTATCGATGGGTCTTCTGGAATAGACATTGTTAATGTGCCAGACATTGATTCACTTGGTTTTAAAGAAGATTTGTCTACTGAACCAGTTATTTGTATGTTGTTAAATAAAGGCACAGACTTAATTTGGATGTTAGTCAATTCTGTACTTCCAGTATTTTTAATTGTAAAAGATTTTAATAGTGTTTGTTTCTTTGGATCTGCTCTTACGCTTAATGTTCCGAGTTTTGAACTTCCATCAAAGAATTCGATTGAGTTCTTTGAGTTTACAGTAACCTTATATGAGACTTCTAATTTATTATTTGAGTCGCTTGTATCAGTAACTGTTAAGGTTCCGGTGTATATGCCTGCTAAAGTTACTGGCAAGTTAATTGTTAACGAACCTTGTCCCTTTCCTCCTTTTTCTGCTATAGGACCTGTTGTTGTAGATGAGGGAGCACCTATTATTTCTGTGCCACCAGATCTTGTTAATAGCGAACCTGCAACGTTATAGGTTTTTGAAAGATCTTGATTGTTATTAGTTATGTCTACAGTAACGGTTACGCTTGTTCCAGGATCACCGCTAGGAGTTGTTGGGGTTCCTAATTCAAAATCTAGTGCTAATACTGGAATAGAACTCACTAAAATCATAAAAACTGATAAAACAAATAGGTTTGCTATAAAAGATATTTTTTTCATTTTGATTGACCCCCCGCTATGATTAATAGTCTAATAGTAACTTTCTGTTGCTATTTAATAGTTATAAACGGGTATTTAAAGCTTTCTGTTCTTTAAAAATTAATATTTTTATGAATAGCCGAATTCCTTGCCCATCACTTCAATGGCTTTCCATAGGTCATTTTTTTTACAGACTGAAAAAGCAAATCTTATGTAATCAGTAGAGTTATTGCCAAACGAATAGCCCGGAATTCCAACTATTCTAGGATTTAAGTTAAATAGCCTATTATAAATATAATCTCCTCGTTCATTACCTTGCAAACTTTCTGGGATATTGTTATATTTAGGGAAAAAATAAAATCCGGCAGTTGGATTTACAAGCTCAAATCCGTTTATTCTTGGAAGAAGTTCTATGCCTATGTCTCTTTTTTCTTTATACATTTTAAAGTTATCTTCAACAATCTCTCTTGAAGGAAGTATTTTTGAGAGAATGCTTTGTGTCAGCCAAGAAAGTCCTGAACTTTCAAGCAATAGCCTTTCTCTTAATGGCTTTAACCATGTTTCATTTTTAGTGAAGAAATAACCAGCTCTTAAGCCTGTAGTCGAGTGTGACTTAGAAAATGACCTCACAATAAAGGAGGTTTGCAATATTTCATCATATGTTGCTGGATTAAATATTTCTACAGGCTCATAAACTAAATCCCTGTATGCTTCATCATAAATTTGGATTATTCCATCATTAATGCAAATATCTGCTAATTGCTCTAGTGCCTCTTTTTTGTAAACTGAACCAGCAGGATTATTTCCTGGGGTATTTAGGTAAATAGCAATGGTCCTTTCTGTGATTGCTTTTTCAATTTTTTCAAGATCTAATTGAAAATTTCTGTCTAATGGAACAAAAACTGGAATGCCGCCATGAGCCCTGACATGATCAACTGCTGGCCCCCAGTATGGATCTGGAAAAATTACCTCACTTCCAGGATTTACTGTTGTAAAACAAATAAGGTCTAGTGCTTGTATCGCACCATTAGTAAAGTGTATGTATTTAGGACTTATTTTAAGGCCTTCTGTTTCTTGCAAAAATTCAGACATCTGTTCTCTAAGATCTTGCCTGCCGGCTATTGGTTGATAGCCATTATTTATATCATTTACAGAATCTGAGATGGCTTTCCTTACTAATTTATGAGTCAAAAACTCTTCTATGTCTCCAGAACTAAAATCAATCACGTCTTCACCAGCAGCTTTTTTTTGCTTGACTTCTTCCCTTATTCTGCCTATATCAGAACCAACAATATAAGAACATCTGTCTGCATATCTTTTAAAATTAGGATGTAATTCTAAGTTCATAGCCATCAAAAAGAGTAATTAAGAAAAGCTTTTATTCTTTATTGTTTCTTAAAGAATAAATTACTAATTCTATATTTCCTTTCTATATAAATAAACAAATAACTAATACTTAACCCAAGAATAACTGAAAACACAACATCACTTAAATAATGGACTCCAAGATAAATTCTGCTGAATGCAACTAAAATTGAAAATGAAAGCCATATTATTTTGAATTTCTTGAAATGAATCTCTATAAATGGAAATAATGTAAAAACCGCATTTGTATGGCCTGAAGGAAAGGAGAAGTTATTTTTCTCTTCTAAAGCTATAATATCCAAGATTTCCGAAGGCCTTGGTCTTTGAACTAGTTGTTTAAGCAAATTTACTAATATCACAGATATTATTAATGACAAAAAGAGGCTTGGTATGTATCTTTTATCCTTTTTAGCATAAATAAAATATATCAACAATAATAAGGAAACTATAAATGATGAAATTGTATTTCCTAATAAAGAAATAAAAAGCATTGTTTGAGTTAGTGTAAGATTTCTAATTTTTGTTATGTTAATTGCCATGTAATTGTCTAAAAAGAAACTTAAAACAAAGACAATCAACAGTATGATAAATAAAATTCGTTTTTTCATTAAAGTAAAGAATTTTATTCAATTTATAAAAATAACTATGACTAATAGAAAACCATAAAAAAGCCAATCTACGCTTATTTTCTATGAAATACGAACTAAGCCTAATAATAAGGATATTAACTGCATTAATAATAAGGCCAGACATCTTTTATTTTGGGTTGGTTTTTTTAACTATGTTTATTCCATTTATCGTATTAATTATTCTTAATTACGATGTTAGATTTTTATATGAAAGTAAGACATTACTGGTTAATGGAATAGATCTAGAGTTTGTTAGGGCTTGCATTGCAACATCTGCTTATTATTTGCTTGCGTTGTTAATACTGACAACTAAAGGCATAGGAATTAAAAATTCTGTGAAGATGTTTCTTATAGGGAGTTTGTTGATATTTGTTATGAATGTTTTAAGAGTTACATTATTGATTTTGGTTGTAATAAACCTTGGGTTGGATTGGTTTAACCTTATTCATATGACATTTTGGTATATTTTGAGTAGTGTGTATGTATTTTTAGTGTGGTTATTTTTAATTAAACTGTATAAAATAAAGAACATTCCAATTTATAGCGATGCAAAATACTTAATTGCTTCATTAAGGGTGAAAAAAAGATGATTGAAACACTATTTACATTGATCACAAATTTCATATCGTTTATTGGATATCTTGGGGTCTTTCTTTTAATGGTGCTGGAAAGCATGATATTCCCTGTGCCAAGCGAAGCAGTAATGCCTTTTGCTGGATATTTGGCATCTACTGGAAGATTTGATTTGTTTTCTGTTACTTTGATAGCTTCATTTGGCACTATGGCAGGATCGTTATTGTCTTATTTTATAGGCCTTAATGGAGAGCATTTAATTAAAAAATACCATAGACTATTTTTACTTAACGAACACCATTTAGAATTAACAAAAAAATTTTTCGCAAGGCATGGAGCAAAAACTATTTTCATTTCTAGATTTATTCCTGTAGTGAGACATTTAATCAGCATACCGGCAGGAATTGGCAAAATGGACATAAAGAAATTTATTTTTTTCACATTCCTTGGGGGGTTCTTATGGAACTTTATTTTGGCTTATTTTGGATTTAAGCTTGGAGAAAATTGGACCTTGATAACAAAATATTCAAAGGTTATAGATTTGGTTATTATTGGATTGATTATCCTTGTGGTTATTTATTATTTGCACAATAAAAGACTCAAGAAGAGCTCTTCTGATAAACAATTAGATCTTCAGTAGTCAATTTCTGTTTATTTTTTATTTTTTCTTCTATTGTTTTTATCTTTTTGTCTAATATTGTTTTTATCTTTTGCTCTTTTTTGTTCAAGATCTCTTGTTTCTTTCTGTATTCGTTGTTTTTTAGCTCATTGAGATTCATTAGTTTTTCTTTTAGCTTATCATTGGTATTTTTGAAACTACCCTTATAATCAATAAAATTCTTAAATGCAACATCTTTATCTTTTCCTAATTTAATTATTTTTTTTGAAATTTCTAGTATATGATAATTATTATCTTTATTTTCAGTTTGTGCTTTTTTCAGCATTGAATGATGCTCATTTGCTTTTTCCTTATATTCCATAATATTTGCAGAAATTTTATTATGTTCATCAATTATTTTTTTAAATTCTGAAAAATTAGAATATTGCTTTTTGAGAGCATTAATTTTTTCCATTATGTTTTTTTCTTTATCAAAAGGTATAGCTTCTATTTCTATTTTTTGTTCCAAAGAGGCTATTAGCTTCATTATTCTTTCTGGATCACCATTTATTTTTGTATTCTTTAAAAAATCTAATTTTTTATTATTTAGTTCTTTGATTTTTGCTATTAAATCTTTAACTACTTTATTGTGTTTGTCTCTTTCCCCCCTGTTTTTTTCTTCATTTGCTTCTAAAAATGATTTAGCTGATTTTATTTTTTTTATTTCTGAGATTAGACTAGAGATTTCTTTATGAATGGCTTCCTTCTTAGAAAACCAATTTTCTTTTTCTTTATTAAGCGAAATAAGTTGATTTTTTAGTTCTTTTATTTCTCTGTTTAACGATGCTATTGAATTTTCCATAATAAAGTAGTAATAAAAATTCTAGAAAACTTATTAATAAGCCTATTGTTTTTTCTTTTTTAAATATATATAAGAGGTTATAGCAACTACTAGTACTAAAATAAGCAATATTAAGTTAATAAGCCCTGTGCCTGTGAATAAATATTTAGCAACTTGTAGTGTTTGGGGAATTTCTGTAGAAGGCAATGCAACTAATGCTATATTCAAATTAGTTGATACACCGGCGCTCACCGTAGTATTTTGTGTATAATTTTGATAGCCTGTCTTGGTTAATAGTATAGTGTAAGTTCCTGGATTTAAGTTGTTTATAAGCAAAGGTGAAAATCCTCTAAATATTTTGTCTAAGTAAACATAAGCACCAGAAGGATTAGTTTTTACACTTATGTTTCCTGTTATGGAGCCACCTCCGCCTCCCCCATTGCCCCCATTGCCTCCATTGCCTCCATTGCCTCCGGGTGGTGGAGGGGGTGGGCTAGCGCAGATAGTTCCATCAGTTATCCCCAATATGTCTTTTTGTTCATAGGCAAATTGAGTAAAGGTAGTGCTGGTTCCCGGAATTTCTACATTGGAAATAAAAAACTGAACTGGGTCGTTAGAATTAAAACCTTGAGCAATCACACTATATGACCCGGATGAAATTGAGCCAGCTGAAGTGTAAATTACAGGACTTCCGCCAGAGTTGTCAGTAACTCTAACTTCGAGAGTTTTGCCGTCCAGAGAAACACCATTGCCACAAGATATGGTTCCGTAAAATTCATGGAATGATGGTGGAGCTCTAAAAATTGGTATTTCAATCTTTAATAACAAGAATGATAGAATTAATGCGATAGTTATAAAGACTAAAATCAATAAAAAGAGTTTTTTATCTATTTTTTTATCTTTACTTACCTCTTTTTTACGAACCATATGGTATTTAATTAAATCTTTTTACTTATATATTTTTTGATTTTGCATTCTTGCATTATGTAATGTATAAAAAGCTATTAATGCCATTATTATTAAGCTAAATAAAGATATGTTTAATGCCACTGTTTGATTGATGCTTACGGGTGTTAAGTTCTTAGCTAGTTCCTGTGCTTTTTTACTTGGCTGAATAATTGGTGGTTTTGGATTAGTATTCGGCTGAATGGGTCCTGAAGTTTTATTGCTTGCGTTTATTATAGGTGTTATACCACCTCCAGAGCCACCTCCGCCACCGCCACCTCCGCCGCCTGAGCCAGTTGATGAGCATATCCCATTGTCAATAATAAGATTAAAATTGGTGACTTGGCCTGAAGAAAAATTGGTTGAATTTATAAATTTGCTATTAACATAAAAATCTAGCTGCGTATCGTCTTCTGTGCCCCATATCAAAAAAACGGGGTTATATCCATATGCGTTATTTAAAGTTTTAGTTGATTTTATTATTGTGTTGTTTGTTTTAACATCGATTTGAGTATTATCTGGGACAGCATTATTGTTTTGGCAGTTTACATTACCGTAGAATTGATGCGGCAGTCCTGGTTGCGCCACCACTATTCCTAATAGTGCTAATATCACTAAAACAATCATTGACTCTGTGAACTCTAGCTTTATATTTGTTAGCTTAATCTGCTTCATGTTTTTTTAATTAAAATAGCAGATTGTTTATAAAATATTCTATTTTTTAATTAGATACGTAAACCCAATATGCATTTTTTGGAATCAGCATAGTGTTAATATTAAGCCTTTCATATTGTCCATTGTTATAGGTCCACAGCTCTGTTATATTGTAGTTATTAATAGCCCTTAATGTTAAGGTTATATTTCCAAGTACGCCAATCAAATTCCAACCCAAATTAAGGTTTGTAAGATTTTTTGAATTTTTGTAGTATTTTTTTAATCCGTAAATTGTTATATTAGAATAATTATTAGACCTGATAAAGTAACCACTGTTTTTTGGTAGTTTATCTAGATTGCTTGGGATAAACTTATCATAATGGAAGACTTTCCATCCAAGTTCATAAGAATAGACTGTTGAGATATTACTGTTATTGAAAGTTTTTGATGCTTTTTGTACATAGAATGGTAATGAAATAAAATTTAACCCTTTATTTAAGTTTAGTATTACTGATTCATTTAAATTTTTATAATTCCAATCTGAAAAATTTTCTAAAATTAAGCGTCCATTCAGATTAATGTCTTCAAAACCAAATGCCCTAGTATCATAATCGTTCCATGACCATATAGCAAATCCACTAGATGTAGTGTTATTTTTAATAAAGTACAACTTGTTATTTAAGTTAGACCATGCTTCTGGAACAAGCATATTTACTACATTTGCATAATTCCATTGTGTTTCTCCTATTATTAGTGGCTTATCAAATTCATTACTAACGTTAATGTATGTTGGTATTCCTGAAGTGTAAGAGATCTGGTAAAATATAGAGTATGGAACATAGTTATGTACTTGAGGTATGTCTACTGCATGCATCCAGAAATCCGGTTTAAGGTCGTAATTAGACACTGGAAGGAATATATCATAATCATACTGCCATCCACCTTGGCCGGCTTCGGCTGTTGTGTAATATGAATAATTTGATCCATTCTTAAATGCGTCATTTCTTAATTCTATTAAACTCTTTAATCTTGTATTAACCCATAAAGCATACTCATACTTATCATTATTAGTGATAATTATTGTATTTATCGGTCTAATCGGTTTTCCTCTATATGCTAACCAGTTCTCCCAGTCCTTCTCTGCTTCAGCTCTTGCAGTACTGTCTGGGGTTATAAAAAGACTAAGTTGAGAGTATGTTATAGGATCATACCAGTCGCCTCCGAATGATGCTTCTGGCATTATAGATACATCGACAATATTATCAAATTTATTTTCATACATCCATCTACCAAATTCATAGAAAAAATGATACTGCAAATCCCTAAATGTCTTATTGGTCCACCAATAATGATTGTAGTATTGAAGTAACCAAGAAGTTCCAGTCGGTCCTGGAATTTCATCTGGTAGAACTAATTCAACAAAGATGTCATATTCGCTAGCTTTCTTAATTATATAACTTAGATTTTTCTTGTAATCCTCATCAAATTGGTTGTATGAAGTTTCAAATCTAGGCCATTGAACTGGAAATCTTATAAAATTGATACCACCTTCAGCCATTTTTTTTAGTTCATTATCTATTGTAGCATTGTTCCATTCTAGCCATGAACGGAATATGTTTACTCCTGAAAAGAAAACTGATTCTGAACTATTGTCTATATAAATCCTAGTACCTATTATTTTGATTCTATTAAAATTATTTGATATTGGATAAGCATTATTGTCAACAACAATTGTTAATTGGTCTGAAGTTTCTATTAAACATGTGTTGTTTATTTTTGGATTATATCTGTCATTGGACATTAAACAGTTAAAGTATATATTGCTATAAACTTCATTGTAAGACGCCGTAAAATTAAAAATAAACTTATCATTACCAGTAAAATTCCAACCGAGATTTCTCTCTATTGTAATGTTGGTTGGGTTTTTTAAAAAATTCATTGAGCACATTAAAAGCAGATTTTGTTCTTGTGTTGGAAGAATTGTTACATTAATAACAAAATTTTGTTTTTCTACTAAACTGCTAGGAAAATCTATTTGTATACAAGAATTTGACTTGGATGTTGCAAATACATCATTAAAAAACAGTATGAAAACTATACCGAGAATTATGGAGCTTCTCTTCCTCATGAGTACAAAGAATAGCGGTATTTGTTTAAAAATTTATTGGTGAACAAAAAGAAAAAATTAGCCGAACAAGGCACCCAGTCCGGCTGACGCAACCGATTCATCTACTTTTTCTTCTTTCTTCTTCTCTTCTTTCTTTTCTTCTTTTACTGTTGTTGTGACCATTGCCGAAGTAATTGCGGCTTCTTTTATAGCAGACTCTATATCAATAGATTCCATTGCTGCAACCAATGACTTTATTTTAGCTTCATCTATTTTAGCGCCTGCTGCTTCTAAAACTTTTTTTAAATTGTGCTCATCAATCTTGTGCCCTAATTTATGCAGTAACAAAACAGCGTATACATATTCCATTTTGACTCCTCCTAAGTTCTCTTCTCATTTATTTTTTGATCTTGAAGTTCTTTTAAAATGTTTTGTGCCTTTTCTGCGGTTTCTTCGCTATAGCCCACAAAACTTTTCTCTTTTAAAATTTCGGCTTCTTCCACTTTAGTTGTTTCTTTATGAACATGTTCTTTTTTTGTGTCTTTTTTCGAAATTTCTTCACTAAACTGAATGCCGGTTTTTAAAGCCAAATTCTTGCTTTCAAGATATGCCTTCTTTATCAATAAAGGCAGTGTCTCTTTTGACATATAGCTTATAAATACGGCAAGGTTAAAAGAGTGTTGGTAGGCTTCTTTTATCCTATTTAAATAGGTTTCTTCTGAGATGTTTAACATATCACTTAAATAAACAGTGCCAGTTTCATAAAGCGCAACCAGATTAATTCCGACTTCCATTGGTGCTATGCCCAATTTTGCCAAAATTTCAGATTTTTTCTTGTCTATTACTTCGTTGTACTTTACAAATGTTATATCATCTTTTATTACAAGTTTTCCTTCTTGAATTATTGTTTTTATACCTACAGCTCCAAGTTCCCCTATTACTGGGCCTGGTGTAAATTTAGTCGGTCCTGCAGGAATTATAATATCTCGTGGTGAAAGCTGGCCCGGTTTTGCGGCAACGCTAGATTTATTTTTGTTTATTAAAGAAGCGAGCTTAAATGGATTCATGGTAGTAAAGATTAAAGCAGGCATTGTATTTTCCAGAGAAGGTAGCAAGGTGGAGATACTCTTTATTTCATCTTTTAGATCATTAATAGCAATCTTAATCAAACTTTTCTTTGATGTTATAATAAGCACATTATTTTTCTTAATTTTATGGCGTATAAACTGTAGCGTAGCACTGGGCAATGAAGTCAAATCAATAATCCCAAAGCAGGGATATTTCTTAATCAAACTCTTGATTTGCTTTACTTCTTCTTTTTTATTTTGAGAGACGAATGCCTTAGGTTTCATTTTCTAATCTCGCTTTTTGATGCTTTTTCATCTGGTTCTGTTTTTAATTTTGGACCATGTTCTGTAACAATTACTGGTGGCCCCATAGTTGTTTTTAAAATTACTGATTTTATGTTCGATTGCTCTTGTGGCAAAACATGAATTATTGAATTAACTGCAGAAAAGGCATTTTCGGAAAGATCGCTATCATTCATTGCTTCTACTCCGATAGAGGCTTTTATAGAGGCTTCATTTTTAGTTTGAAGATGAATGGTTTTTTGCAACTTTTCTTTTAATGGCATTAATTGCGCTGTTCCTGGAACCACACAACCTGCTTTTGGATTTGGCATTTTTCCTCTGGGGCCAAGAGTCTTACCAAAGACAGTTGCTATTTGGGCCATTAAATTGGCTTGTGCAACAAAAAAATCAAACTCTGAAGCTAATTTTTTTATTGTCTTTTTTTCATTGTACTTTTTGAATTCTTCATTTGTAATTGTTTTATCAAGAACTGTTTTTGATTGAGTAGCCAGTTCGTTGCCTACTAAACCACAAATCTTTACTGGCTTGCCTTTAGAATAAGGCAGTGTAATAAAAATATCTACTTTATGTTCTGGCTTTTTTAAGTCAATAGCTTTTAGATTCACAATTAAGTCTATAGATTGAGTAAATTCACGCTTAGGAGAAACTTCCTTTAACTTCTTTATTGAGTTTAAAAATGCGCTTTTGTCCATTTTCTCTCCTACTTTAAGTAGTACTTACGAGATGTGAACTGCCATGACTTGACAGAGCCGAAGTCTTGGCTTCTTGCGACTTGAATTTCCATCGACGAAAGATGAACAAAATCCAAGAACCGCTTTACGCAAATCCACGTACCATGGACGTTTCGTCTGATAATACCGCAACAAAAGAGTATATAAATCCTTCTACCATGATGCATTGTTAAATAAGTCTTGATTTTAAGTTACTTATTTAACAGAGCCTACCACGATCCATAAACCTAATAACTATTTATGATATAGATTTCTTGGAGACGAGATTTAAAGTGCAGTTTTTTGTGTTTTGTATTAAGGAGGATAAACTTATCGCCTAATGAGTTAAAACAAAGTTTTTTATTTAAAATTCATTTTAAAATATTTAATGAGAGAATTAGATTTTTTCTATGAAAATAGCTTAATAAGCAAGAGTTTAATAAATGATTACTTAAAAAAGCTTGATCCTGAGATTAAAAATTTGAATGAAACAATTAATTTAGGCTACACAACTGAATATGGCTTTTTGAATTTGGTTGATGACAGAAACTTAATCTTAAAAATAAAGAATCTTGTTAAGCAAAAGAGGGAAGATGATTTAGAGTATATTATAGTAGTGGGCATAGGTGGTAGTAGTATTGGAACTATAGCTGTTTTGGATGCGATAAAAGGCAAATTCTATAATCAACTTCATAATACTCCGAAAATTTTATTTGTGGAAAGCGTTGATAGTAATTATTTAAGCCAAGTAACTCATATTATAGAAGATTCTTTTAAATCAGGCAAAAAAGTAATGATTAATTTAGTCAGCAAGTCTGGAACAACTACTGAATCTATTGCAAATTTTGAGATTTTGCTTTCTATATTAAAAAAATATCTTCCAAATTATGAAAGATATGTGATTGTGACTACAGACAAAGATTCAAAATTGTACAGTATAGCAATAAACAACAAATTCGAATTTTTAGAAATTCCAAAACTAGTAAATGGAAGATACTCTGTTTTGTCAGCAGTGAGTTTATTTCCATTGGCTATGGTAAATGTCGATATAGAAAAGCTTGTTTATGGTGCAAAAGTCATGAGAAAAAGATGCCTTTTATTAAGAGAAAATCCTGCTGCAATTAATGCCATAATCATGTATTTGCATTACCAAAATAAAAAAAATATATACGATTGCTTATTATTTTCAAATGAACTTGAATCATTAGGAAAATGGTACAGACAGCTAATAGCGGAGTCTATTGGCAAAGAATTTAATAAATTTGGGGGTAAGGTAAATGTTGGGGTTACTCCTTCTGTGTCAATTGGAAGTAATGATCTACATTCTGTGTTTCAATTATATATTGGCGGCCCAAAAGACAAATTAATACATTTAGTAACATTAAGAAAAACCTCTTCCATATATATTCCAAACTATACCGAATATGATGAACTAGTAAAAAATATAAAAAACAAATCTTTAAACAGGATTATGAATGATATTATAAATTCTGTAAGGATTTCATTTGCAGAAAAAGAAATTCCATTTACAGAACTAATTTTAGAAGCAGATGATGAATTTTCAATTGGGCAATTTTTAATGCTTAAACAAATTGAAATAGTGTTTTTAGCATATCTATTCAATATAAACCCGTTTGATCAGCCGAATATAGAGCTATATAAGGAAAATGTAAGGAGGCTGCTAAAAAAGTAATTTTTAAATAACTGTAGTATTCTTAGTAGTTATGAGAAAAGAGTTTTTGCCTTATTTGTTGCCTATTTTGAGTTTGATAGTTCTTTTTGCAATCTTTTCTTTTAATCCCGGAATTACTGGATTTGCAGTTAAAGATGTAAAAGAAAGGGTTTCTGGGAATGTGGTTATTTTTACAGACAGTAATGTTGTTATACCATTAAATTCAATCGTAGAAGTTTCATTAGACGAAAAGACCAGTGCCATTGCATTAAAGGATTTCATTGATAAAAATGGCAGCTGGTATGAAACAAAGACTGGTAGTCTTCCAGATATTGGATACTATGGCGAAGGCTATAGTGGGAATCATAACTATGCATTAAGTCTAGAATCACTAAATCTTGGAGCTGTAGAAAATAAAGAATTCCACACTATAAAAATCAGGGTTTTATTTAATGGCAAGATAATATCAGAAACAACACAAGAAGTAAAGAAGTAACTAAAACTATCACTCTATTAAGTAAACATAAATAGACTCAAAAAATAATTTTTTCTCAGATAGTTTCTTGTGCTTATATCTATACTTTTCAAACAAGTATGGAATATCTCCAGACAAGGATGAAAAAAGGATCAATATTTTTCCTTTCTTGTTTAAATGACCTTTTGCTTGTTTTAGAAATTTTTCTATTATTTCATGGCCTTTCTTACCAGCAGTTGTAATTACTCTAGAATCTTTTTGCTCATTTTCATCTAGGGGCAAGTAGGGGGGATTAAAAACTATAAGGTCGAATTTTTCGCTTATATTAGAAAATAAATTAGAATAGATAGCTTTTATGCCTTTTTTATTGCAGTATTCAACAGCTTTTTTGTTAATATCGGCTGCAAGCACTTTACAATTATTTTTAATTGAAATCTCGGCCAAAAAACCAGATCCTGTTCCTAGGTCTAGTACATTCAAATCATGAAATTTCTTTAACTGTTCTCCTATAAGATAAGAATCTTCATCAGGATCGTAAATCAAATCATAATTCATTTTACTGCATTAAAATATTCATGCACCCTTTCAAGAATCGATTTAAGGTAAATATCTTTTATTTTCTTTTCAAATATTAAATTTAGTTCTTCAAATTCTGTGATTCTATAATTGTTTTGGAGTTTTTCTATTAAAAATAAATCTCTTAATCGCTTGAGTTGTCTTCTAACATTTGAGGAGGCTATTCCTTTCAATGGAAGTTTTTGGATTTTTCTAAGTTTTATCACTTTTCCTCTAACCTCTTCTGAATTCAAGAGTTTTCTAGATTTTTTTGCATCTAGCAATGCTTGTAATATATCAACAATAATATCCCTTGAATCACCCGGCTGTAATAAGCCAATCGACAAGCAAAGCTTTCTAATCAAATCTCTTCTTGAAGAAAAGTATGGTTTTTCATAGCGTCTCAATGTTAATTCAGCAAGAGGAGTATCTTTTGAAATAGTTTTTGCCATTAATAAAAGAAAATGATGGTTTTGTTTAAAAATTTATGGTTTTGTGTCGAAGCACTCTTTTTTCTAGTCTTTCTTCTTCTGCCAAGTGCTTGCCTATTCCTATAGATTCTCCCCTAGAATAATGTGGAAACTCTTTACCTCTTTTTATATTACGTATTTCTGATTTTTTTATACTAAATGCCTCTTCCAAATATCCAATTGCTTTTTCAGGATTAAAAGGTTTACATGAAAATATATCAAAACTTAAATATTGTTTTTCTGGGAATGTATGTATTGAAATATGACTTTCTGCTATCAAAACAAATCCTGAAAGCCCCCAATCTTCTGGTTTAGCGCCAGAATATTTAAAAACATATGGTGGCATAATTTTAGTCATGCCTATTTCATTTGGAATTTCATCTAATAGTTTATAAACCTTGTTTAGGTCTTGCAAAGAAGGTTTACTACACCCATAACCATCAAGTATTAAATGCGGGCCAAAACCTAGATTAGGGTTAGGACGCCGAATCACACCACTACCATTATGGTAAGTTTTAGAAGTCCGATCAACCTTATGGCTCATCTTTGTTTTTTTTAGCTTAACTCCGTAGAATTTTTTTTAATTTTGAAATAAAACTACTTTATAAACTTTTCTATTTTAACATTTCTTCGACGAGAAAAAATGGAAATTTGATTAGAAAAAATTCCGGTTCCTAAGAAAAACTTTTGAAAATTTAATTAAACTTGGTTTAAGAAACATCATTTTAAATATAAAATATGGGTTGTCGCGAGATTTTGTTTCTAGAATTTGTTTTATTTTTTCATCCTTAAGCAATTTGATTAATTCATTCCAGTCTTCTGCCTTGAATTTATCTAATGCCTTCCTGATTTTTAGATGCAAATAAAGTTGGTTCCCTATGGCTGCCCTCCATTTTTTTTCATAGTCCTCATTATTTATTATACAATCTGCTAAAATTTTTGCTGCAGTTAGACTTTGCATTATTGAGCCTCCTGTTGTTGCCTTTGCCATTGTTGCAGAGTCTCCAATCAAATATGTGCTGATATTGTTAAATTTTTTATATGTTTTAATTTTTGGACTATAAATCGGTATTATTGAAGCTTCCTTGCTTAATATTTGGTTATTAAATTTTTGCAAAAATCTTGTAAATGCCTGTGAATCAGTGTAATGGGACATGGTTCCAACTTCAACCTCATCTTCAGTTCTTGGAACAACCCACGAAAAACATCCAAAGTGAGGATATACTTCAATGGTATTGTCATTTTCCATCTTTATTATAGATTTTGCAGCTAAAAAAAAATTTCTGTGCAAAAACAAATCTACTGATTTAGCGACAGCACTTAATGAACCGTCAGCTCCGATTAAGTAATTTGTATTTACAGAAAATTCTTTATTATCCGATTTTAGTAATACCTTACCTCTTTGAGTTTTAATAAATTTAGTATTTTGCCTTAACTTAGCTCCATCTTTTACGGCAATATCAACAATGTACTCATTTAATTTTTCACGATTGAATATAATATCTGGCTTCTTAAATTTTAACTCTAAAAAGTCATTGTTTGGAGCATAAATTCTAAATTTTTTTATTTTATTTTCAATAATAGATGGTCTAATATCTATTAAATTGTTTATTGGATCTGTTAATATACCTGAACATGTCTTCTTAAAATGAGAATGTTCCTCTATTATTTCTACATCAAAATTTTTAGCTAGTTTGTAGGCTGTAAAACCTCCTGCTACTGATCCTCCCACTACGATTACTTTTTCCATCTCTTTGTATAGTTTGTAAATATTTTTAAATCTTATCCATTCAAAGATATTTTAAACGAAAGGTTTTTATATTATACCTGTTTAACAATAGTTATGAAAAGTGTTTTAGAACAAAAAGGGAAGGAAAATAGCACTTTAACATTAAGCAAGGAAGCTGCGGAAAAGATTAAGGACCTGGCAAAGAGACAAAATAAAAGGGATTATAGTATGAAAATACAGGTTATTCCCGGCGGCTGTGCTGGATTTCAATATGCTATGTATTTTGAAAAAGACCCTTCCAATGAAGATATTATAGTAGAAAGCCGTGGAATAAGACTTTTTCTTGATAAGAAGAATGTTGATTTAATCAAAGGAACTAGAATCCATTATATAGACAATCTTTATGGTGCAAGTTTTAAGTTTGAAAACCCAAATGTGAAATCTACTTGTCACTGTGGAAAATCATTTGGGTGAGTGAGCCTTTGTTTAGATTAGTTAATACATAAAAATAAAAAGAATTAAAAAGAGACAGATTGAATCCTAGAGGGTTAATAAATGGAGATTTTCCAAAAAAACTATTGTACTCTAGAATATGCTGAAGCGGTTCTACCACAATTAAAGAGAATTATAAAAAGAGTTGTAGGTGTAAACAAAACTCTTGAGTATATGAGTTCTATAGAAATAAGCTACGAAGATCTTTATAGTGAGATGAGAAACAATTTAAAATTTAACAGAAAATTTTTCAAATTAAGCCATGAACTGTATAAGTTGCTAGACTATTTATTAGACAGAGGAATTGTTGTAAGGGACATAGAGACTGGTTTAATCGACATTTATTCGTTGTATGAAAACAGAGAAATCTTTTTATGTTGGAGACTTGGAGAGGATTCTATCAGATTCTGGCATGAGATTAATAGTGGTTATAAAGATAGAAAACCAATTAGTTTGTTAAGGTATAAAGCCTAATTTTTCAAAAGTTTTATAAACAATTACAAGATTTTTCTACTTATGGAGCTAGTGGCTTGCCTATCAACTGGAAAGGGTACTTGGGGGCATGTTTCTAGACTAATACAAGATGGGAATTGGGATAGAATATTTCTTATAACAAATGAATATGGCAAAGAAAATTTCACTAAGGATAGTAAAACAGAACTAATAGCAGTTAATATGAATATCGGCATTAATGAACTAAGGGATGAAATCTATGATAAATTAAAAGAGAAAATAACTGGAAATGAAGTCGCTGTAAACATCATATCTGGAGTAGGGAAAGAGCATATGTCTTTAATATCTGCTATTCTAAGGTTAGGTATTGGTATCAGACTTATTGCTCTGACTAAAAATGGAATTGAGGAAATCTAGGCTTTAGAAAGGTTTATATTTTTAGACTTTATTTTTTAGTTTATGTCAGTATTCAAGGATTTTCTTAAAGATTCTGAATCATTGTTTCTTAATCCGATGATCCTCGATTATGATTATCAGCCAAAGTTAGTGCCTTACAGAGAAAATTTTCAAGGGTATATTGCAGGCTGCATAAAACCCCTATTTAGTAATAGAACCGGAAAAAATTTATTAATATTTGGGCCTCCTGGTGTGGGAAAAACAGTAAGTAGCAAGCATGTTTTAAAAGAATTGGAAGAGTATGAAGATTCTATTTATTTGATACACATTAATTGCTGGAAGTTTGATACAAGTTTTAAGATCGTAAATGAAATATGCAATCAAATAGGTTATAGATTTACCCATAATAAAAGAACTGACGAATTAATAAGCATAGTTTCCTCTTATTTAAACAAAAAATCTGCTGTTATTGTGCTAGATGAAGTAGATAAATTAAATGATTTTGATGCCTTATACAGCTTGCTTGAAGAAGTATATAGAAAAACAATATTACTAATCACTAACTGGAAAGAATGGGCAATTAATTTAGACAGAAGATTAAAATCAAGATTAAACTTGGAAGGAATGGAGTTCAAGCCATACAACAAAGAAGAAACTCGTGGAATATTGAAACAAAGATTGGAACTTGCTTTTGTGACAAATACATTTGATAGCGAAGCCTTTGAAACTATTGTAAATAAATGTTTTGATATAGGCGATATTAGAGTTGGGCTATTTTTGATGAAGGAAGCCTGTGAAATAGCTGAGCAAGAGTCGAGCAAAAAAATAAGTTTAAACCATGCAAATTTAGCAATAGAAAAATTTCAGAAATCTAGAGTTGCTGACAAAAGCGACTTAGAAGAAGAAGAGAAGCTCATTTTGGATTTAATTAAAGAAAATTCTGGAAAGAAGATTAAGGAGATTTACGAACTTTATAAAAAGGCTGGAGGTGATAAGGCATACACAACGTTCCACCGTAGAATAAACGACCTAAAGAAAAACAAACTAATAGAAACAGAAGAGCTAAGCCAGGCAAGAAGTGGTAAAAGTTATATTGTGAAATATGTAAAAAAACTAAATGAATTTTGATCATTTTTGGACTTGTTAAAAACCCTGTTTTATCGTTTTATGAGCCATAAAAATTGGTATCCTACAGATTATACATTAAAAAATATATTTTCGATTCACTTCTCACATCTCACGGCTCACGCGACTTCCTTATAAGGAAGATTACCTTGTATTAAATTATGGTTAAGGGAAATTTAAGCAAGGACATTGAAGAGAAATTATTGAGTTTAGGTGCTGAAATTATTGATGTCGGGACCATAACAGGGCAAGTAAGGGGGGGTTAAAAATGAAAAAGGATATTGAAGAAATTTTTAGCGAAGTTCTTGGAAAATTGCCTTTTGATGATGGCACTTTTGAAAAAAGAATCTTTAGTTTGAAAAAGTTATTGGGGGTGATTAAAATGGATATTTATGTCGAAGAAGAGAGGAATGAGTTGTTTGAAAGTGATGAGATAGATGATTTTGAATTGGGATTTATGGACGGTTATTGTGATCTAGATGATCTTATTTAGTTTTATTTTTTATTTTAGAAAGAAATAAAAACACGAGTTTTGGTTATTGTTTATATGAAGGTATTAGCTTTTACTGATGTGCATGGTGACAAAAGGGCTATTAAGTCTATAATAGAATCAGCAAAGCTAGACAATCCTGATTTATTAGTCTGTGCAGGTGATGCAAGTAATTTTGGTGAAAATCTGGATCTAATTTTAAAAGAGCTTAAAACAACAAAAAAATCCATAATAATAATCCCGGGAAATCATGAAGACAAAGAAGAATTAGAGAAAATATGCAATAAGTTTGAAAATTGCATATACTTACATAAAAGAACCTACAAAATAGGAAACTACTTCTTTATTGGTTTTGGTGGTGGTGGTTTTTCTACTAGAGATTTTGAATTTGAAGAGTTTGTAAACAAGAAAAAAGAAGAAATTTCTAAAGAACATAAAATAATTTTAATAACACATGGTCCTGTATATGGAACTAAGGTGGACTTAATTCCGGGTTTGGGGCATAGGGGATGTAAATCTTACAGGAAGTTTATAGATAAATTTAAGCCGATAATTGTAATCTGCGGGCACTTTCATGAGGCTGCTGGAAAACTTGATGAAATAGACAGAAGTTTAATAATTAATCCAGGAAAACTTGGGAAAGTGCTAGAATTTTAAAATCTAAAAAAAGAAAAAGGAAATACGTATAAATTTTTATAAATATTTATCTTCTTTTTTTCTTTTTAGCCATAAACAACACCTCTTTTACCCCAGCTAATGCAAGAGTAATAATAATTTTTGAAAAATAAATGATAACTTGTTTATATAGTTTTCCATTTTTTGAAAATTTTTTGGAAATTCATAAAAATTATATTTTCTGTTTCTAAATTGTCCAAATTTTTTATTTCTGAAATTTTTCTTATGCATTCTCTTACATTAATTGGTGTATTCTCCTCTTCTTTTTTTGGAGATTGATATGGAGAATCGGATTCTGTGAGGAGTTGATTAAGCGGAACTAAACTTACTAATGTTTGAAAATTTGAAGATCTAACGATTAAAGGTGGTACAGAAAAATAACATTCATTGTCAATAGCTCTTTTAACCAAATTTTTATTTCCTCCGAAAGAATGAAATATTGGAAATTTAACTCTAGAAGATTCTAACATTGCTATAACCTCTTGTTCGGCTTTTCTAGAGTGAATTATCAAAGGTTTTGAAATTTTTTCTGATAGTTCAATAAACTTTTGAAAAACTTCTCTTTGCTTTTTTATTTTTTTAGTATAAAACAAATCCAAACCAACTTCTGAAATTGCAATTATTTTGTTCTTATTCTTCTTAATGAAGTCTATTTCGTTGTCTATTTCATGCTCAGTTAATGAAATTGAATCTATTGGGTAAATTCCTAGTGATGCCTTAACAATATCGAACTTTCTGGAAAGTTCGAGTACTTTTTTATTATCTTCTGGGTTTAAACCTGCAGAGATTATTATGCCTATGTTTTGAGCATTGCAAGCTTTTATTAAGTGCTCGATCTTGTCATTAAAATATTTATCAGTTAAATGACAATGTATATCTAATAACATAATTTTAATAAAATAGATAGTATATTTAACATTTATGTATGCTTTTTTATTGAGTGGGGAAAACATTGATTTAGCAAAAGAAGAAGTATTAGCACTAAGTAAAGCAAATAGTTTTTATTTGGATGAAAGATTTTTAGTTGCTAATTGTAAAAAATTTGATTTTTCTAAGTTAGCATTTACTCAGAAGGTATACAATTTAATTGATAAGGTAAACTCTATACAAGAAATAAATAAAATTAACTTTCAAAAATACTATAGAGAGGACTTTAGAGTTAGATTGTACAAATTGCCTAATAATTTAGATCTTGACTTGGGATACGATGAACCTTACTTTGGAAGTTTAATATGGAGCAAATTAAAAAAGCCAAAAGTAGACATAGAAAATGCTAAAACAAAGTTCGACTTTGTCTTTACTAAAAATAATATTTACATTTGTCTTGAATTGAGAGAAATAAAAAGGGGTTCAATAAGAGAAAGAGATGCAAAATTCAGGCCAGGATTTCATCCATCAACAATGAATGGTCTATTTGCTAGAGCCTTGGTAAATTTAAGTGGTATAAAAAAGAATCAAAAATTACTTGATCCGTTTTGTGGCGTGGGCGCTATACTTATAGAGGCTGGTTTAATGAATTGTAATGTTATTGGTTATGACCTCGATAATGATATGGTGATCAAATGCAAACAAAATTTAAAATTTTATAAAATAAAAAATTTTAGAGTGGATAAATGCGATGCGCTTAAAATTAAAGGTGTTAAAGTTGATGCGGTAGTAACAGATCCTCCATATGGAAGGCGCTCTAGCTTGCATGGCAATGATATAAATTATTTGTATAATGAATCTATAAAAAAGAGCTTTAATATGCTAAAGGAGGGGGGGGTTTTGGTTATAGTAATGCCTAGCAATTTAGAAGTAATTTATAAAAATTTTAAATTGATTACTCAACTTTATCATCGGGTACATAAAGGTTTGACAAGAAAAATTTTAGTGCTTAAAAAGCTAAATTCCTAGTATTGGAGTAAGAATGAAAAGGAGTATTTTTTTAATGAATGGCCACAAATTAATAAGTATCAATGCTGATAAAAATAAGTTAACTACCCCCCAAACAAACTTTGCCTTTCTTTCATTCTTAAAGGCAAAAACCAATAATGTCAAGAACATTCTGCCACCGTCAAAGAACCAGAAGGGCAATAAATTAAACAATGCAATACCCAAACTTACTAAAAACAGCCATTTGAATAATTGATAAATCCAAAGCAATGCATTGGGAATAAATGCCCCATATTTATATTTAACTTCTTTTTTTATCTCAGAGCTAAAAGGTTGTGATCTTATTCCTAAGAACCCCTTATTTTCATTATCTGGATGTTTTGCTAGGGTTATCGTGTATTTCTTTATGTTGGTTTCTAGAATTATGTCTTGATTAGGCTTAGTATAATTAAGAATAACTCCGAACTCTTCTAGGGTATTTATTTTTTTGTTATCTACTGATAAAATTTTTTCTCCAGGTTTGATGCCTACTTTTGCTGCAGGATAGTCCGGATCAACAGAAACTACCTCTATACCATTATATTCAAACATGCCTAGTATTGGGGGGGTTATTAATAATAATATCACAAAAAAGATCATTCCTGTCAATATATTAGAAAATGGGCCTGCAGAAAATATTGAGATTTGGGCATATTTTGATTTTTTTGAGAGTTGCTGTTCATCCGGTTCTACAAAAGCTCCGAGGATTGGTCCAAGGAAAATAAATCCTGATGATTTTACTTTTACCTTGAAAAATCTGGCTATAAAACCATGTGAAAACTCGTGAATTGTGGCAACAATAAATATTGCTATAATCCAATGAAAAAATGAAATCGCCCCGACTCCAGGGATGTTAACACCCGGTAATACGGGAGATAATACCGGTTGATTAATAGATGGAGCTAATACAAATTTAAATGTGTATTTAACAATATAATACAATATAAATATCATTCCTACAAAACCAGTCAGTATAGAGGCTACAGAAAAAATATGTAGTAAGGACCTGGGAAGTCTAGAAAGCCTGTCCATAAAATTAAGACCAAATTGACTACGGTACATAAATAATATTTTACTTTGTACTTCAAATTTTGATTTATTGGCCCTATAAAATATGTACAGCAGTATTAGGAATAATACTAGGAAGATTAAATCCAAATTCATAATTATTTACCTTTTTTTATTGCTCTAAATGCTCTTCCACCACAATTTTTGCATTTAACTTTTCTTTGCAAGATTCTTTGCATAGTGGTGCGTTGTTTTGTCTTGCATTTTCTGCATACAAATACATTTTTGAACAATCTTGCAGTTGCTTCTGGGGATTTAACCACTTGACTTCACCTGTTTCAGAACTTTTTGATCAAGAATGATCCAATATAAAACCTGATCGCCTTCTTTCACTTGAGCTTTCAGCTCTTCTGGAATTTTAATATCAAATGTTTCATATGTTTCAATGTCCATTACATTAGCAATATTTTCATGGATTGAAAGCACTTGTGCATTTTTCTTTGCTATTATAGGGACTTCGATTCTGTCGCTTGTGGGCTTGATGAAAATTCTTTTTTGTTCATCGACTAAACCAACTGCTTCCACACGCGCTTTAGTGCTTCCATGCTTGCCGGGCTTTGATATTTGAATGCTCTTAACAGCGCATGCGGCACCATCAACAATAACATAACTGCCTACCTTTAATGATCCCACATCAACTACCTTTTTATCGAACATTTTATGATTAAAGAAAGAAGATGATTTATAAAAGTTTTGATTTATGAAATTTTATGATAATATTATTTTGATTTTTTACTTTTTCCCCGCATTATTTTTTCCATCGCTTTTTTTATTTCGATATTTTCTTCTTTGGAAGTTGTTTTCATGTTTTCCTTATGCAATTTTTGCAATGCTCCCTCAAGATAGTCAAGCTTTATGGTAATATCATTTAATTGTTTAGAGAGATTGGCAATTGCTATCCAAAGTTGTGCAATTAAAGGATCTTTGGATGATTTCAGTGCTTCTTGATTAATGTGAGTTTCTTTAATCTGAAGTTTTAGATGCTCTTTTGTTGATTCATCAAGTTTTTCAACCCATTCCATAAGAATTCTATAATAAAAAAATTTAAAAAATGTATGTTTCTGGTTTCTTGTAATGGAAGAAATAAAAAAACATGATTTTATTGAAATTGATTACTTGGCAAAAATAAAAGGCACTAATCAAATAATTGATTTGACAAATGAAAATGTTGCAAAAGAAAATCATTTGTACAATCCCGATAGCAGATATGGGCCTGTGATAATATGCATAGGCGAAAATTACTTAATAAAAGGACTAGATAAAAATTTAGAAGGGAAAAAAATAGGTGAATACAAATTTGAGGTAAACACCGAAGATGCTTTTGGAAGGAGAGATCCAAAACTTATAAGAGTTGTCAATGTAAATGTATTCTTAAAACAAAAAATTAACCCATTTCCAGGATTACAAGTTAATATGGATGGAATAATTGGAACAATAAGAAGCGTTTCTGGCGGTAGATGCATCGTTGACTTTAATCATCCATTGGCTGGAAGAGAACTGGAGTATGAAGTAAGGGTTTTAAGAAAGGTAAATGATATAAGGGAAATGGTAAGGAGCCTATTGAATTTCAAGTTTATGTTAAGCGATGAACATTTTGAAATAACAGAGAACAACAAAGAAGTTACTATCAAGTTTAAATTTCCTGAGAAAATACCAGACAATATATTAAAAGAGTTTGAAAAGAAAGCTAAAGACTTAATACCTGGAATAATTACTTTAAATTTTGTTCATGAAAAAACAACTACTGGAGAATAATTAAATTTAAATATAAGTTTAGTCAAGTTTTTAAAAAGGAGCAAAAGATTGTGGAAACAATAATCAGGGATGTTGCAAGAAGAAACCCAAGCTTAGAGGCTGGATTAAAGAGAACCCCTCAGAAAACTACTGAAATTGACGAAGAATTAGAACAGTTAATAGCCCAGCAAAAAGCAAAAATAAAGGTTGTTGGATGTGGTGGCGGAGGTAATAATACAATAAACAGAATTTCTGAAGTTGGTATTGCTGGTAGTGAAACTATTGCAATAAATACAGATGCCCAAGATTTATTATATACAAATGCTAATACTAAGGTTCTTATTGGTAAGGAAATAACTAAAGGTCTGGGTGCGGGAAGCATTCCTCAAGTAGGAGAAGAAGCTGCTAGAGAAAGTGAACATGACATAAGACAGAAATTACAAGGTGCGGATATGATTTTTATTACTGCAGGACTCGGTGGGGGTACTGGAACTGGAAGTGCTCCTGTAGTTGCAGAGGTTGCTAAAAAATTAGGTGCTCTAACTGTAGCGATTGTAACAGTGCCTTTTAGTATGGAAGGTCAAAGAAGATATGAAAATGCAATTATTGGCCTAGAAAGGCTTGAAAGTATTGTAGATACTTTGATTGTAATTCCAAACGATAAATTACTTGAACTAGCCCCTGATTTGCCATTACATACTGCTTTTAAGGTTGCTGATGAAATACTTACAAATGCAGTAAAGGGTATTGCAGAGTTAGTAACTAAACCTGGACTCGTGAACTTAGATTTTGCTGATATAAGAGCCGTAATGGACAAGGGTGGAGTTGCTATGATAGGCGTAGGAGAAAGTGATACTGAAAATCGCGCAATTGAAGCAGTTGAAAAAGCAATTACTAATCCATTATTAGATGTGGATATAGCTGGTGCAAATGGAGCATTAATTAATGTCGCTGGTGGTCCCGACATGACATTGGACGAAGCAAGAAAAGTTGTTGAGACTGTATCGTTGAAATTGGATGAGGATGCAAGGATAATTTGGGGGGCTCAGATTTCTGAAGATCTAGAAAAAACCATAAGAGCCATGTTGATAGTTACTGGTGTAAATAGTCCACAGATTTTTGGTGGAAGAAGAAACAAATCTTCTAGCAAAAAAAGATCCCAAATGGAAGAGGAACTTGGAATAGATTTTGTAGATTAGGTTTTGTTTTTTCATTGTTTTCCATAAGATTTATAAAAATAGATTCTTGTGCGTTTATTTATGTTTGGTTTTAATAAACAAGAACTTGAAATTTTAAAAAAACTTAACTCTCCTAAAAAGATTCAAAATTTTTTAGATAAACTTAAAATTAACTTTGAACTTAATGGGGAAACATGTATGTCTCCAAGACTAGTTCTAAGAACACAAATGGCGCATTGTTTTGAAGGCGCATTATTAGCTGCAGCAACTCTTAGAGTAAATGGACGTAAGCCATTAATTGTTGATCTGGCTACAGCACGAGATGATCAAGATCATGTAATTGCTATATTTAAAGAAAACGGATGTTGGGGCGCAATCACTAAAACAAATCACTATATGCTTAGGTACAGAGACCCCATATACAAAACTATAAAGGAATTGGTAATGTCATATTTTCATGAATATTATGATGATTATGGAAATAAAAATTTGCGTGCATATTCTATGCCGATCGATTTATCAAGATTTGACAAACACGGGTGGATGACTTCTGAAGATGATGTTTGGTACATATACAAATATTTATTTAAAGTCCCCCATAAAAAAATAATGACTAACTCCCAAATATTGAAGCTTAGAAAAGCAGATGAAATAGAGATAAAGGTTGGTAAAATAGTTGAGTGGAAAAAATGAAAAAATAAAATAAAAAAATGATTACATTATTACCTGACTTAGGTGGTTATTTTTATTAAACTTGATAATAGTGTCTACAAAACTCTCTATTTTTGATTCATGACTTACAATTATTGTTTGTTTAGTGTCAAGCTCATTGAGTACAAGCCTTATTTTGTCTAGTTGATCTTCACTAAATCCGTCAGTAGGCTCATCAAGTATGATTATGTCTTTTGTGTTTATTGTTGAAACTAATGTGTTTATGACTTGGTTTAATGCCAATCTGTAAGCTAATGCTGCGGCTGTTTTTTCACCACCAGATAAGTTTTCATAGTCTATTTCAAACCCATTTTGGTCAATAACAGGAGAAAAAGAATCGTCTAAACTAATGTTAATATTTTCAGTTTCTAACAACATTTTAAACCATCTTTCAAATAGTTCATTAAAATCGGTATTAATTTTTAACATTATATGTTTTTCTATATTTTCAACCAAATTGATAAAATTAGTTTCAAGCCAGTTCTGTATTATAACTATATTATTTAATTTGTTTTTAAGCAAGTTTTGCTTATTTATTTCATTATCCAACTGCTCTAATTGAACTTCTAGGGATGATATTTTTGTTTTTAAAACAGAGCCACTGATTTCAAGGGTAGTGTCTTTTTGTCTTAAATTTTCATAATTTGCTTTTATTAAGGAGAATTTATAATCCAAATCCTTAAATTCTGATATTGAGTTTGACAATAATCTTTTTTTATTTTCTAGAGTCTCTATTTCTTGCTTTAAATGTTCTATATAAATTTTTAATTTTGTTATTTTTTCTTCTTTTTGCTCATTATTCTTAATTTTTAATTTTGTTATTTGTAACTCTATCCTCTGTTTTTCAATGTTCAGAATTTCTTTTTTAAAAGATTCTATTACTGCTTTTATTTCTTCTTGTTTTTTGGTATACAAATCTTTTTCTTTTTGAGATTTACCAATCTTTTCATCTTCAACTTTATTTATATGATCCTTATGTTCGCTACTGACATCTTGCATACATACTGGGCATTTATTTAGTGAGAAAATGTCTTTCTTTATTCTTTCAGAATTTTTTATGTTTATTTCGCAGGTAGAAATTGCATAAGATATATTTCTTAATTCTTCTTCTTTAGACCCAAGCTCTTTGTGAATATTATTTATTAGTTGTGCCAAATTTTCTACATTAAAATTATTATCAATTTCTACTTTATCCAATGACCTCTTCGAATCTTCTAACTCTTCATTAGACCTAGATAATCCAGTTTGCCTATTGGTTATATTTGTTTCAATAATGCTCAGTTCGTTTTTTATATTATTAAATTGTTTAATTTGAGCTTCTAATTCTTTTATCTCTTCAGATTTTTTCTTAAGTTCTTGTTTAGATTTTTCTAATAATGGAATTAATTCTTTAAATTCAGTTTCTAGATCACTTAATGAACTTTTAAAAGACAAGCTTTGGGATTCTTTCTCCGAAAGACTCGAGGTCAATGATTCTAATTCTTTTCTTTTTTCCTTAATATAAGAAAGTGTAATTTTTGTGTTGTCCTTTATAATCTTATATTTGTCTATATCAAAGACCCTCCTTAGAATATCAAGCCTAGTATCTTTATCGCTAATAAGTATGTGCTTCATTTCTTCCTGTGGTGTATAAACAGTATACCTATAAATCAATGACTTAGGTTTAGTCAATGATTCTGGAGGGTAATTTAATAAATCCAGTATGGCTTGTCTTAATTCAATGGCACTAAAATCATGTTTTTTTCCATCAATCTCAATATAGCCATAATCTTGTGTAACTGTATCCTTGGATCTTTTCAGTGTTCTTTTAATAGTTATATTTTTGTTTTTTATTGCAAACTCCAAAATAACAGAGCCTTTGTCTTTCCCATTTCTAAGCAAAGAGGCTCCAGATAAATATCCTTTGCTTATTCCAAACAATGCAAACTCTATTGCAAGAAGAATAGAACTTTTCCCAGACCCAACATCTCCAGAGAGTAAAATGGATCCCTCTGGAAAAATTATCTCCTGATTCAAATAGCTACGAATATTGTCTAATTTAATTTTTTTTAGCAGCATTTTCCCACAGCTCACTGATATTTAATATCTTTAATGCAATTGTCGAAACCCTAGATTCGAACTCTGCAGCTTTTTCAGCTTCATTTTTCTCAATTAATAAAGAGGAAAGAAGGTCTTTAAGAAGGATTTCTTCTTCCTCTTCTCCGATATTTTGTAAATGGAGGTTACCGAGATTAGATTTTATTATTCTAGACTCTATGTCAAGCAAAGAGCCCGATTCTATTTTAACCTCTTCATACTCTTTAGTTGTAAGCTTACTTGTATTTTTTAATACCGTATAAGATTTTTCTAGTTTTGAGTATATCTCTTTAAAGTTAATATCATTTAGTTTTCCTGATTTTAGAACTCCGGAAATCCTTAATGTAACAACTTTGTTTTCTATTGGTGAGTTTTCTATTGTTTCTCTAATTTTTAGATTTGCTTCATAAGACGTAAGACCATCTACATTAATACCAAGACTTAAAGTGTCATAAAATTTTACTGCAATCCTTCTAATTTTTATTTCATTTTTTCCATTAACATCAGCTATTACAAAACTCCCATGCTTTAATGTTTCAACTTCTTCAAAATTATTTGGAAATAATGGTCCAGGGTAAACAAATAATCCATAATTTTTTATTTCTTTATCATAAATATGATGGATATGGCCCCCGGCATAGTAATTAAAGTTTTTAGGAAATGAATTTAATGATTCGAAGTCTAGTTTCTCAAAGGCCATTGTTTTGAATTCATTAATACCGCAGTGAAACATAAATATCTTGAACCCTTTTTCCTTTTCTAGGATTTCTTTATTTAATTTCTGGTAAACAAATCTGTCTAAACCGGTTCTCTTTCCATAGATACCTGTTATTTTTGTGCTTGTTTTGTCTACAGCAAAGTTAAGAACTATTTTTCCATCAATTTCTTCAAATTTTGCCACATTTTCAAGTAGTCCAGATTTTTCAAACACATCTAGTATAGTCTTATTACTTGGACTGTAGTCATGGCTACCCGGGATTACATACACTGAAATATCGTGGTCACGAGCTTTTTGGAATATAGAAGCAGTCTCCTTAATTAACTCAATAGAAGGAAGGGCTGTATTAAAAAGATCCCCACAAATTAAAATGAATGCCACATGCTCATTTATACAAATGTCTATTGCTTTCTCAAAACTTTTTATTCCTAACTCCCGTAATTTAGGATCTCTCCATGATCCAATATGGCAATCTGCTAAATGTGCGAATTTCATGAGAAGCACTATAAATTAAAAAAATATAAATTGTTTGCTAAATTTAATATAGGCTTACTATATCCGAATCTTTTAATAAATGTACGTTTTCGCTTTTTTTATACCCCATTTCTTCAGCCAAATTTGCAAGGTTGTTAAGTATGTCTAAAGTACCTTGGATTGGAATGATATGCTTAGGCCTTATCATGTCTATAAAATCACGCAAATCCTCTTTAGCAGCATGTCCTGAAACGTGAATTTCTTTAAATATTCTAACTTTTTTATTTTTTAAGTTGCTTTCTAATTTGGCCCTATTTTCCAAGTTTTCCTTAACTGGAATTGTCCTTGAAGAGAATATAACCTGATCTTCTGGTATAAATTTAAACATATACTCGCCATTTGCAATTCTTACTAATGCAGAGTTTGGCTCTCCTTGGTTGCCTGTACAAACGACTAAGTACTTTCCACGATTTTTTTCTACTATTTTCAGGGCTTTTTTTATCTGGTTTCTGTAAGCAAAAAGTTTAATTTTGCCTTTGAAATTAACAAGGTTCAAATGTTCAGCAGCGCTTACATATTTTTTTAAGCTCCTTCCCATAAAAACTACTTTTCTGTTAAGCTCTAGGCCAAGGTCAACAATACTCTTTAATCTTGCAATATGGGAAGCAAAGGTAGTAACTATAACTGCATGGCCTTTATTATCTATGCCAAGCAAGACATCACTAAGCATTTCCCGAGCAACTTTCTCACTAGGAGTCTTTTTCTCATCTCCTGCATAAAGTGCATCGCAAATCAATGCTATTACTTTCTTAGTTTGCCCTAGTTCCCTTAACCTGTCATAGTCAGGCTTTTTCCCAAGAACGGGATGATTGTCTAACTTGAAATCATTAGCATAAACTATAATTCCATGTTTTGTGTGGATTGCAACTACAACTGTCTGCAGAGTAGAATGAGTTATATTAATGAATTCTGCACTTATGTCCTTACTTATTCTAAAGCCTGATCCCGGGTTAATAACCCTTAATTGATTATTAAGCTTTAAATGATTATCTTTTAATGTATTCTTTAAAACTTCTATGGTGAAAGGACTTCCAAAAATTGGGCAGTTATATCTTGAGGCCAAATAAGGGGCTGCTCCAGAATGATCTAGATGGCAATGACCTATGAGTATTGCTTTTACATTATTTTTATATTGGTCCAACAAAGAATCATCGGGAACTGCCCCAAGTTTTATTAGTCTTTCTCTTGTTAAAAATTCTTTTACCTTATTTTCTTCTTCTATGTCAAGGAGCCTTGGAATGTAAAGACCCATATCTAGAATAATAACCTCTTCGTCAATCTTTACAGCAGCCATATTTTTGCCTACTTCATTAAAACCGCCTATTGCGAAAAATTCAACGGACATTTTTAGGTTAAGCGTTTTATCTGTTTTAAAAAACTTTCTATTAAAAATTTAATACATCACCTACATTAATGGCAGGCATTTTAATGCATTCAATAATGTAAATAGCAGGATGTCTTGGAGCTATTAAAGGTTGAAATGGGTGTACTTTTTTTATATCTACAACTTTTTTGTCTTTATCTAGCCATATTATACAGAGCGAATAAAAAACAAAAAACATATGGACTGATGCTTTTAGCCTGGACTCCTTATTAATTTTCAGAATAACTGCTTCATTTTCTTTTAGCTTTCTTTTAAACATAAGTCCAAATCCGTTAAAATATTTCACATTTTGAAAAATTATCTTATTTTCTTTATAGATTTTCATTTTTATTTTTTAATATATCTATTCCAAAATGGAATTTAACAAACAGAAATCATTTAAATATTATTGTATATAATAAGTATGTATGAAGATTGCTTTTATTGGTACGCACGGTGTAGGCAAGACTGGATTAGCTTGGAGTTTAGCTGGATATTTAAAAAAAGAAGGTTTTTCTGTTGAAATGCTTCCTGAAGCAGCGCGAATGATTGCTGATATGGGATATAAAATCAATGAAAATTCTACTGAAAAGGCTCAAACCATGATTCTGAAAAAACAGATTCAATTAGAAAACCATTACTTACGAAAGTATGAAATCTTAGTTTGTGATAGGAGTGTTATTGACAATTTTGTTTATTTGCTTAGAGTTTTAAAAAATATGAAATTGAAAAAGACTCATTTTGAAAAAAAATTAAAATCCTATATGAACTTAATAAGAAATCATTTTGAAAAATCGCCATATGACTATATATTTTATGTTCCTATAACAAATGAAAAATATAGTAATGATGATCATTATAGATCAAAAAATGAAAAATTCAAGCAAGAAATAGATAAGTTGCTTAAAGAGTATCTTAAAACTTCTAGGGTACTGTTAAGTGTAAATAACAAAACTAGGTTTATAGCATTGCCTAAAAAAAGCCAGAAAAACTGGAATAGAATAGTCAAAGACACCATAAGGTTATAATAAAAAATAATAATATTGTAATATATTTTTAAAAATCATATATTAAAGTTACAAAGTGCTTAAATATCACTTATAGTATTCTATACTGCTAATTGTATACAAGAAATATAAAAACACAATATATTGTGCATAATCATGATATGTCCATTTTGCAAACATAAGCAAACTAGAGTGGTTGACAAACGCGAAAGCAAGCTTCAATTGACAAGAAGAAGACGCGAATGTTTAAAGTGCAAAAAAAGATTCACCACATATGAAAGAATAGAAGCAATCCCATTAATAATAATAAAGAAGGATAATGCTAGAGAGCATTTCAATAGGGAAAAACTAATGAGTGGAATCTTAAAGGCTTGTGAAAAAAGACCAGTAAGTAGTGATATGATTCAAAACATGGTTGACGAAATAGAAAATGAGGCTAGAAATCAAAAATCAAGCGAGGTTGAAAGTAGCTTTATTGGTGAGTTAGTTATGAAGAAACTAAAAGACCTAGACAAAGTAGCTTACATAAGGTTTGCATCTGTTTACAGGCAATTTGCTGATCTAAGTTCATTCGAAAAAGAGTTGAAGGATTTAATTAAAAAATAAGGTGTTAAAATGACTGCAGGGGTTATTGAGTATATTCCAAACAAACATGTAAGATTAGAAGAATTAGCACAATTAAACGTTCCTTCTGAAGCATTAAATGGCTTAACTCCTTACAGTCTTAACGGAACTAAATTTTATGACCGACTTGAATTAGGAAGAGCGGTGCATACCTACCATCAACTCCTAAACGGAAAACCTTCTCTGAACGGAATAAAAGTAGAAAGATATTTTACTGATGGAAAAACAGATCCTTTTGAAACTGCTGGTAAATATGAGCAAAGGCCTGTTAAAATTGAGGATGAAAAAACTGGAAAGATTGTATTTGAAATGGTGGATGCTGAGTTTCCTGAAACATGGGGCAAAGTCGCCGCACAGGTGGCCGCAAGCAAATATTTTTATAAACCTAACAAGAATGAATGGAAGGCTGGCATAGAAAAAGTATACGGAAAACCTTATGAATATTCTCCAAGACATCTATTTGGGAGAGTTTCAAAGTTTTTTGCTGAACGTGGATTTCAATTAGGTTATTTTGTGACCGAAGAAGACAAGAAAGCTTTTGAAGACGAGCTTAACTTCTTACAAATAAATCAGATGTTTGCGTTTAATTCTCCAGTAAACTTTAACGCTGGATTGTTTGATGCTTATGGTATCAAAGGATCTCCTGGAATAAATTTTATAAGAGATTATAAAACAGGAGAGGTTAGGAGAATTAACGATGGTTGTTATAATTACCCGCAGTCGCATGCGTGTTTCATAAAGGGTCCATCTGATGATTTAGAAACCATATTAAATCAGGTTCCTCTGGAGGGTGCTGTGTTCACTAATGGTTCTGGGATTGGTCAGGAACTAAGCGTGTTAAGGGCAAGAGGAGAGCCTTTATCGAGTGGTGGAAAATCTTCTGGTCCGATGAGCTTCTTTAAAGTGTGGGATGTAAATGCTGGCTCTATACAATCTGGTGGCAAAACAAGAAGGGCTGCAAGAATGACAACGATGCGTTATACACATCCGGATATTATGGAGTTTATTAAAGCAAAACCTAGAGAGGATTATATAGCAGTATTATTAATGAAAGCTGGCTTAGAGCCTGGATTCGAAGGGGAAGCTTATCAACATGCTTTTTTCCAAAATACAAATCTTTCAGTAAGAGCACTTGACCATTTATTTGAGCAGGAAGAAAAGGACGGATTTATCGAAACAAGATATGTAAAGAGTGGAGAAATTGCTGAAAGAATTAATGCAAGAGAAATGTTGAAATGGATTGCCTTTGGAAGTTGGAGAAGCGGGGATCCTGCTATACAGTATGAAAGCAGAATTCAGGAATGGCATACGTGTAAAAATTCTGGTGAGCAAAACTCAACAAATCCTTGTTCAGAGTATTTATTTTTAGATAATACAGCATGTAATTTAGGTTCATTAAACTTTCTTAAATTTTTAAAGCCGAACGGCGAATTTGATATAGAATCTTATGAAAGAGCTATAAAAATAACTACGATAGCATTAGATATAGCAAATCATGCTTCTTCATACCCTGATAAAGATATTGCAAAAATAAGTCCAGAATTTGGAACTATTGGTCTTGGTTATGCAAACCTTGGAGCACTTTTAATGTCGCAAGGTTTGCCTTATGACTCTGATAAAGGAAGGGCTTTGGCAACAGCATTAACGGCTATACTAAACAGCGCTGCCTATAGAACTTCAACAGAGCTTGCAGAGCATCTTGGTACATTTGTACACTATGAATTCAATAGGGAACCTATGTTGGAAGTAATCAAAAAACACAAATCTGCCTTAAACAATATTAATTGGGAACTTGTTGATCCAAGATTAAGAGAAAGGGCTTATTCATTATGGGATGAAACAGAATCTAGGGGTGAAGTATATGGATTTAGAAACGCGCAAGCAACAGTTATAGCTCCAACTGGAACAATAGCATTATTGATGGACTGCGACACTACAGGAGCAGAGCCTTTCTTAGGATTAAAATCTGTAAAAAATCTTGCTGGTGGTGGAAATCTAAGATTTAATACAACAAATGTACAAATTTCTGGATTAAGAAGACTTGGGTATAATGGCAATCAAATAAATGACATAACCAAACACATAGACAAGTTTGGCATAGTGGTTGGAACTCCGCATTTAAGTCCGGGCCATTATGCTGTATTTGACACTTCATATACGCCAGTTCCAAATGGAAGAACAATATCATTTAAAGGTCATATAAAAATGGTCGGAGCAATACAGCCATTTATATCAGGAGCCATTTCTAAGACAAATAATTTACCTAGCACAGCAACGGTAAAGGACGTATATGATGGTTATATATTCGGATGGAAACAGGGATTAAAGGCATTATCTATATTTAGGGATCAAAGCAAGCCCGTTAGTGTTTTAACTCTTGGGAATAATGCGATGAGCTTTAGAGAATTAAAAAGAGGAGAAAAAAGGGAACTGCCTTACAGAAGACATGCTGAACATCTTGAAGTAGAAATTGGTGGAATGAAGTTCCATATAAGACCAAGTGAATATCCCGATGGAACTGTTGGTGATCTATTTATAGATTGTGCAGATCTTGGAAGCACTTCTAGAGGACTTGCAGCGATGCTATCAATTACATTTTCCTCAGCATTAAAAACTGGAACTAATCTAGAATATTTAGTAAAGAAATACTCTGGTCATGAATATCCACCAAATGGTATGGTCACTGTAATCGATGACAAGGATGGCAAAAGAAAAACACATCCTTATATTCCACTTGCAAAATCTATTACTGATTTTGTAGCAAGATGGCTTGCAGTAGAATATTTAGGGGACTTAACGTATGTGCAAGAAGACTTGAGACCTAACATAAATATTCATGAACTAAGGGGTGTAAAAAACGGTGCAATTAGAACTTACAGAAGGCAAAAAATAAACGAGTGGGATTTTGAACAAGTAATGAAGGATCCCGAACTGGGCGGATTTGTTGAAGTATCTGGGGATCCTATTGAAAGATTAATAATAAATCCTAAATCAAATGGTAATAATGTTTCTGAGTCATATGCAATTGTATTAGATGAAAGTGAACTAGACATAAAAAGATTATCTGGAAGTACTTGTAAAAATTGTGGCAATCTGCTACACCAAACAAAAGCTAATTGCTATAGCTGCAGTAAGTGCGGCTCTGAATTTGGTGGGTGTGGCTAATTTTTTACTTTTTTATCAATGCATAATTTTTTATATTTGTGAAATTTAATCAATATAAATGAAGATAGTTTTTAGTTTAGGCGGAAGTGTAATTATTCCTGACAAAGTAGATTTAGATTATCTTGAAAAATTTAAGAAATTAATATTGAAATTAAAAAAGAAGCATAAAATAATAATTGTAACTGGTGGTGGAAAAACAGCTAGGAATTATATTAGTGCGCTTGAACAAGAAGGTCTTGACAAAAAAACTCTTGCATATATTGGAATATTCACAACAAGACTGAATGCGAGATTAGTTGCTGCATTATTCAAACTTAGAACAGTTCCTAGTACTGAAAAACAATTTTACAATATGGCAAAAAAAGAGAGATTGATAGTAACTGGTGCTCTTGGATTCCATCCTAAGATGACTAGTGACGGAACTGCAGCTGAAATAGCCTCAAAAATCAGAGCAGATTTATTCATTAATGTAACAAATGTAAATGGCTTGTATAATAAAGACCCGAAAATATTTAAAAATACAAGTTTAATAAGAAATATTAGTTTTAAAGATTTCTATAAAAAGGCAAAAAAGATTAAATTTAGGGCAGGACAACATTTTGTTCTTGATGAAATCGCTGCAAAAATTATTTACGCTAAAAAGATTAAGACAGCTATTGCTAATAGGAGCACAAAAAACATAGAAAGGATTGTCGAAGAGAAAAAATTTCTAGGTACATTAATAGCATAATTTGTAACCACTGTATAATGGTTTAAAATAGAAAGGTTTAAATATGTAGCAGAGTAAATACAAAAAATGATTCAAGTAAAAAAACCTTTTGATACATCTATCTGTGGATCTTTAGATTATTTAGTTCAATATTTTAAAAAAGATAGTACTTATGAAAGTGAAAGTGCGGATTACAATATTGGCATTTTTTTAACCGATAGAGCCTTTAAAGAACCGTCATATAAGGGTGGAAGTAAAGAAGCTTATTGGAATGGGCTTGCTAAAAAGCTAGAACAAAGTTTAAGGGAATTAATAAATATGAGGTCTGAACGTTTAAGAGGTCAGTTAAGATATGCAGAAGATCGAGTAAGAGAATTAAGATTGCATGAAGAACATTCGCCGGTTCATAATTTAGGTTCTGTAATATATGGTATATTACATAATCAAAGTGTAACATCAGAAAATTTTGATGAGGATGGTAAAGAAGTTATCAGAAGGATTGGAAATGCTTCATTAGAATTGTGTTTAGATGCGTCAAATCATAAACGAGGCGATAGCTTATTGCAGTATAGATA
>JACPNH010000047.1 GCA_016185565.1 Candidatus Woesearchaeota archaeon
TAAACTTAAAAATTGCCTATTTAAAGGTTTTTAAATTTTCCGCAAAAAAACAAGAAATCCGGTATGCCCGATAATCTGGGATTTTGGTCTTAATTTTGTGATGTCAGTCTGCCATTCTCTGTATATTAGCTCAAGAGTTCTTTCGTGCATAAAATCTTTAGAGTTTTCTAGCAGCTCTGCTACTTGGTTTATTGTTGGCAAATAACACACTAAATAACGACTTGATTTGAGAGCTTTCTTTACGTTGTTTAAAGCCTTCCATGGTTCTGGCAAGTCTAAAACTATTAATTCAATATTCTTCTCATCTATAGATTCATATACATCGTTATTTTTTAATATTACATTTTTAATATTAAGATTTTTTAGGTTTTCTTTTGCAAGTTTAAAAAATTCAGGATTCCTTTCATAGCTGTACACTTTTTTACAGAATCTTCCTAGAAATGAGGCCAGGACTCCACAACCGGTTCCTGCATCTAATACAATAGAATTTTTATCTATTGAAGTTAACGTAAGTATTAATCCAATATCTTTAGGAAGTATAATTGCCGGCCCTCGTTTAATCTTTTCTAAATTGTCAAGAAACAATGCATCCATTACAATTAATTCCTTGCCTAAGTGCGTTTTTATCTTTCCGTTTTTTGATTTTTTAAGTATTGCTTCCTTTATATATCCATATTGCGTATGCATATCTTTTTCTTGCCAATACATTTTTTTGTCATCTTTAATCAAAATCTTTTTTATTTTCATATTGCTAATAATAATACAATTTATATATAAGTTTTTGTTATTTTTTTATTATGAAAAAAACCATAACTTCTTACAAGTCATTAGCAAAGATATGCGCCTTAATAATTGCAGCCTATTTACTGCTGGTTTTATTGGTTATGATAAATTTTTTTGCAATGTCTATACAAGCAATTTCTTATACAAAAGGCATATCTAAATCTCCGATTTATTTATCTCCTACACTATTGTCATTGACTATAGCCGGAATAATACTTTTGATAGGTGCATGGATTTTATTCTGGCATTTGTTTAAAGGCTCAACAAAAGGAATAGGATATGTATTCATAGTAAAGAAATAAACTATAAGAATAAAGTGCGGGAGACAGGATTCGAACCTGCGTAGGCACTAAGCCATCAGGGCCTAAACTTAGTCTTATATTACTTTTAGTAATAAAATCTGACCCGTTTGACCACTCCGGCACTCCCGCGCAAGATTGCTGAAATAAAAGAATATTTAAAATTATTTATTATATATTTTAGCATATTTTAAAATAAATTAAAATGAATTACGTTTTAAATTTCAGTATAATATAATAAATTTAACTACTTTACAATAATAACAAATAGAAAGGTTTATATATGTAAATTTACTCCTTTACTAATATACTTATGGAAATGCAAGATTCATTAGTGTTAGAGGATTTATGGAAAATTTATGATATGGGAGAAGTTAAAGTAGAGGCTGCTAGAGGAGTTAACTTTAATGTAAAAAAAGGAGAATTTGTAGCTATAATGGGTCCTTCAGGCTCTGGAAAAAGCACAGTAATGCATTTAATAGGTTGCTTGGACAATCCTACAAGAGGCAATATAATAATAGACAATGAAAATATCTCTGAACACAGCAGCAACAAACTTGCTAGTATTAGGAACAGTAAAATAGGTTTTGTGTTTCAGCAGTTTAACTTGATAAATTCTCTTACTTCACTTGAAAATGTAGAATTACCATTGCTTTTTCAAGGACTGAGCAAAAATAATCGTGAAAAAAAAGCAAAGGAGCTATTAAATCTGGTTAGTCTTGGAAACAGGCTTAACAATCTTCCAAGCCAGCTGAGTGGTGGCGAGAGACAGAGAGTAGCCATTGCACGAGCTTTAGTAAATGACCCAGAAATCATACTTGCAGATGAACCAACTGGCATGTTGGATTCAAAGACAGGCAAAGATATAATGGATTTGCTTGCTTACTTAAACAAAGAAAAAGGAAAAACGATACTTATTGTAACACATGACATAAATGTTGCAAAATACGCAAGAAGAACGATAAGATTTAAAGATGGAGAGATAATAGAAAAATGAAAAAATTTACTACACTTTTGTTTTTAGCAGCAATGTTATTTTTTATGGTAATGAATGTTAGAGCTGATGATATTTCAATCATTTCTGTAAGCTCCAGTCCTAGAGAAGTTGCTCCAGGGCAAAACACAGAATTGGTACTTTCCTTAAGGAATATCGGCAATAAAGACATAAAGGACATTACAGTAAAGCTTGATCTAAGCAATGTTCCATTTGCACCTGTTGCAAGTTCTTCAGAATTCCTAATAAAGAAGCTTGAAGATGATGAAGACAGAAACGTTATTTTCAGTTTAATTACCTTGCCAAATGCAACTCCAGGGATTTATAAAATTCCAGTCGAAATAAGCTACAGCAATCTTACAAAAAAAACCCTAGTAAGCCTTACAGTTCAGGTTAAGCCAGAATTACTTATCAGCTTAGACAAAAGCGATTTATTGTATCTAGGCAGCTCGGGAACCATTATTGTTAAATTCGTAAACAGAGGGCTTACTGACATTAAATTTTTAACAGCCACACTCGAAACCTCAAACAGCTATGATATATTAAGTCCAGCCAGTGTGTATATAGGAAATCTCGACATCGACGATACTCAGACAGAAGAATTCGACATATTCATGAAATCAAGCTCAGGGGCATTTCCTATAAAGATTGAATATCGAGACTCAAACAACAACCAGTATTCTGAAACAAAAATAATTAATGCAAATGTCTACACAAGGGAGGAAGCAGAGGATCTTGGATTGATAAAGAAAAACAATTCAATGTTATTCTGGATATTAATTGCAGTAGTTGTTGTTTTGTTTTTTGTATTCAGGTCTAGAAGAAAAAGCAAATGATAGCTGACTATTTTTTTCTGTCATTAAAAACACTTATCCATAGGAAGCTGAGGTCATGGCTCACGATTCTTGGCATTATAATAGGCATTACTGCAGTCGTTGCCTTAATCAGCCTCGGCCAGGGATTGCAGACCGCAATCAATGAGCAGTTCAGCACAATTGGAGTTAATAGAGTGATAGTGCAAGCAGGAGGAGTTTCATTCGGACCACCAACTCCTGGAGTTGGGACTGCAAAGATTACAGAGCATGATCTTGACTTAATAAAAAGAATCGATGGTGTGGAAAACGCAGCAGGCTTTATTCTAAATCCTGGAAAGGTAAAGTTCAATGGCAAGGTGCAATTTGTTTTTGCAGTAGGCATTCCAACTGATCCAGAAGAACGTAAAATTCTAGGTTCAAGATTAGACATAGAGGCAGGCAGGCATTTCAAGAAAGATGACACAAACAAATTAATAGTAGGTCATAATTTAGCTGAATCAGACTCAACTTTTGGAAAAACAATCAGCATAGGAGACAAGGTGCTTTTAGAAGATAAATCATTCACAGTCATTGGAGTAAGAAAAAAGCTTGGCGACTCCGCAAATGATGGTTCTGTGATGATACCTATAGAAACATTAAGAGAAATCTATGGCTTAGAGGACGAATTCAGCATCATAAACGTAGAAATCTCAAAATCAAAAACTCCTGATGAAATAGCGGAAGCAATAAAAGATGATATGAGAAAAGACAGGCATTTGAAAGAAGGCGAAGAGGATTTTCAAGTACAAACTAGCGCAGAGTTAATAAGCTCTTTCAACACCATTCTTAACATAGTGCAGGCAGTGCTTATAGGGATAGCTGCAATAAGCTTGATTGTAGGTGGCGTTGGTATAATGAACACTATGTACACAAGTGTTCTGGAAAGGACTAAGGATATAGGAATAATGAAGGCAGTTGGTGCAAAAGATTCAGATATATTGCTCTTGTTTTTGATAGAATCAGGAATCATAGGTTTTGTGGGGGGCGCAATAGGCGTGCTCATTGGGGTGGGCATAGGAAAATTAATGGAATTTGTAGCATTCCAGGTGTTCGGAAGCCCTTTAGTTAAGGCTTCATTCCCACCCTACCTAATCATCGGAGCATTGGTATTTTCTTTTTTAATAGGAACAATTTCAGGATTACTACCAGCAAGACAAGCGTCAAAAATGAATCCAGTGGATGCTTTAAGATATGAATAAGCGTAAGAAAATTTAAATATAATCCTCTTTTCTTTATTTACATGAAAAAGAGGCTTATTTCTTTGTTTATAGCGTTCTTAATATTATTATATCCTATTAATGCCATTCTTCCTTACAAGGAATCATTACAAATAGAAAATTTTGTAATTAAACAAATCCAATGTTCTGATAATAATTTAAGAATTCTAGTAGAAAGTAAATCAAACAAGAATCTAAAGCTTTTATTTAAGGTTTATAGCAATATAGGCAATATTAATATCTTCAGCAATCA
>JACPNH010000048.1 GCA_016185565.1 Candidatus Woesearchaeota archaeon
CTCTTATATGCTTTGTCTCACCCTTTGTTTTGTGAGTTTTAAACTCTTTCTTGATGGCTTTTCTATAACTCTGTAAGCCATCACTCATAATCTCTTTAGGGTTTTCAGTAGCTACTTCTTTAGCTTTCTTAAATACCTTTCTAGCATCTTTAATATATCTTGTGTTGGTTACATTATTGGCTATTAAGAAACGGCTATCTTTATCTATGATATCCCAATTCCATAACCATTTATCACCCACATTTAACACTAAATTTATCACCTAAATTCTTACCAGAGCCAAATTTCAAAAAGTTTAAATATATCCTAAAATTAAAGGAGTGCTATGAAAAAATTGATTGTTGTTGCACTATTAGCATTTTCTTTGTTTATAGCCTCTTGCACCCTACCCGGCGGAAAAGCAGGAACTGGCACATTGGTTTTAAAATTAACAGACCATGAAAATCTAGACTACAATAAGGTTTTAGTTACAATTTCTCAAATAGAAGTTCATAAAGACGGAAACTGGACCATATTTTCGAGCAATGAACAAACATTCGACCTTATACAGCTTGAGAGTGTAGCTGTTTTATTGGGCCAACAGCAATTGCCTGTAGGTAAATATACACAAATAAGATTGCTAGTCACAAAAGCACAGGTGGAAATACCAGCGCCAGGATCACAAGTTACTAGTCAGTTGGTAGATGTTACTGTTCCTAGTGATAAAATAAAAATAGTGAGGGAGTTTACTATAGAGGAAAACAAAACTACAGAGCTTATTATTGATTTTGACCCAGATTCAGTAAAACAAGTTGGCGAGCAATATATTATGACTCCAGTAATTAAAATCTTAACACCTTCTGAATTTGAAGAGAAGATAAAGCAGAACAAGAAAAAGGAAATTAATGCAAGCCAGCAACAAAATGTTTCCTCACAAACTAAAAAGAAAGAACTAATAATAGAGCTAGATGACTATGGAACTTATCCAAATAAAGTTACTGTAAATAAAGGAGATATGGTAAAAATTACCTTTAAAGTCAGAGGAAATAATGTTTATTACGGGGGTTTAGATATTAAAAGCGAATTATTTGATACAGGTAAGATACCTCTTGGCGGAACTAAAATTGTTGAGTTCACAGCAGAAAAAACATTTACGTTTACTTCTTATTGGCCTTCTTCAAGTGTTAAAAAGGCCGATGGTACTGTAGAAGTAGTTTAAAACAAACATTTTAAAAGCTATATCTTATAATCTAATGATGAATATTTATTTAATAGCCTTTTTGGCAGTTTTAGCTACTATTCTCGGTGGTTTAATTGTGTTTAGGTTTAGAAAGAAATTTTTCAAGGGCATAATAGCATTTACAGCAGGGACATTTTTGGCTGTTGCTTTTTTTAATCTGATCCCAGAATCATTTGAGTTGTCTAAAAATATTCAACTAATGACCTTATTCCTTGCAATTGGTTTTTTGCTTTTTTATATTTTGCAAAGATTTGCAATTATTCATGCATGCGAAGAAGAGGACTGCCGCTATGGAAGGCATGAGCATATAGGAATTTTAGGAGCCTCAGGGCTAATATTTCATAGTTTTTTAGATGGATTTGCTATAGGTTTAGCATTCCAAGTTAGCCTGAAAATAGCATTGATAGTTTCTATTGCTGTCATTGCCCATAAAGTAGGGGATGGCATTGGTTTAGTTTCTTTAATGCTGCATCACAAAAATTCTAGTAAAAGATCTATTATATTTTTGTTGATAGATGCCATGGTTCCAGTAATAGGAATTTTTCTATCTAACTTTTTGAGATTGCAGCAATTTTATCTTGGATTAATGTTGGCTTTTTTTGCAGGCTTTTTTATTTACATAGGTGCATCAGATTTATTACCAGAGGCCCACCGAGAAGATACATCCTTTAGAATTCTAATTTCTACCTTAGCCGGATTTGTTTTTGTGTATTTTTTAAACAATTTCTTTGTGCTTTGAATTTTCCAAGTAGAATTTACAAATTTTGTAATATCTAGAAGCCATTATTTTTATAGCCTTCTCTCTTGTTATTTTTTTGGAGTAAAAATCTTGTAAGGCTTTCATGAAGATAGTCCTTCCTACTGCAAATCCTATAACCTTTTTGTTCTTAGCAGCAATCCCAATCCATTTTAATACCTTGGCCATGGACTCTGATCTTCCAAGTATCACAATCTTTGCATAGTCTACAATAGAAGACACCATGTTTATATCTTGTTTTCTGTCGCCCCCCTCTAATTTCCAGATATGTGGGTAAATTCCAGCCTTATGAAGTTGTTTTATTGTCTTTACGGTTAGTAGTGGTCTTAATTTAATATCAAAACCTTTTCTCCCGTACTGTTTTAATTGTTCTTCTGTAGGATTTATTAAAACTTCAAGCAAAAACTTGTAATTTGTTGTTTTCAAATAGTTGCTTATTATTCTTAAATTCTTTAAAGATTTTTTATTATGCTCTGTATTGGCTGGATTAAAATGTAATAGTACTTTTACATAATCTGGATGGAATTTTTCTATATGTTGAATAAAATTTCTTCCGTAATTGAAATCAAATATTTTCTGGCCCGATTTTTCTACTGGTATGATAATTTTAACACCATTTTCTTTTGCTTCTTTTAACTGTATTTCACCGAAATCTTCGTCCAATAGCAAAGCGCAGTCACTCTTATTAAGACCATTTTTTATAGCTAAATTAAACGCCTCTAAAATCATAGCCTTAAAATCATGAATTGTTTCTAATTGTTTCCTATTTAGCTCTTTTTTTATGCCAAGAATATCAGATTTTAAAGTTGTTCTATGGTCTGCTGCCAATATTAATAGGTTCTCGTCCATTAAAATCCTAAACTAGATTATTAGTTTTAATTTTATCTTACTACTAAAAAGTAAATTTATATACCAGTATTTCTTGTGGTTTTATATGAAAGCAAATCTTAAGTGCCCCTATTGTAAAGAAATAGATAAAGTACACATTCCAAAAGACATATGTTTGCCTTTCCACAAGTGCAGTCATTGTAATAAAATAATCACGGCTAAAAAAGAATGCTGTGTTATATGCGAGTTTTCAGACAAGAAATGTCCTGTTTATATGCAATAAGTAATAAAAAATAAACGAAACCTTTTTATATAACAATTGTTAATTTTTAGTTATATGAAAGTTTGTTTTGTAATGCCGTCCAAAAGTAGGCCCGAATTCTGAACCATTAAGCCTAATATATATTGCAACTTACTTAAATTCTAAAGGACATCAAGTTTCTATAATAGACGCATTAGCAGAGGACCTTACAGAAGAAGTCATAGAACAAAGATTAAAAGAAGGTAATTTTGATGTAGTCGGAGTTACTATGCTTACATTGATGTACACTCAGGCATTGAATGTTTGCAAATTAGCCAAAAAAGTAAATTCAAAAACTTATACAGTAATTGGAGGTCCTCACCCCACTATTGCGGCTTCTGCCACCTTACAACATGAAAAGGAAATTGATTTTGCTGTTATAGGAGAGGCAGAAATAACATTTTTACAGCTTTTAGAAGCAATGGATGGCAAAAGAAATCTTTCTGATGTTGATGGTATTGCCTATAAGACAAAAACTGGGGAGGTAAGACTGACTAAGCCAAGGGAAGTTATTGAAGACCTAGATATAATGCCTATTCCAGACAGAAGCTTATTGAAAATGCACCTCTATAGACCATCAGTTTCTTACTATAAAAGATTGCCAGCTTATATTATTTTAACAACTCGTGGATGCCCATATAGATGTACATTTTGCTCTAAAGTTTTCGATAAAAAGTACAGGCAAAATTCAGTTGCTAGAGTGATAGAAGAAATGGAAATTTTAATAGAGCAATTTGGAGCAAAAGAAATAGTATTTAGGGATGATACATTTACTATGAGATGGCCATGGATTAATGAGTTCTGTAACAAGGTAATAGAAAAGGGCCTGTATAAAAAAGCTCGTTGGAGCTGTATGACAAGAGTAAATCTTATCAATTTGGATATGTTAAAATTAATGAAAAAGGCAGGATGTTGGGGGATTCATTTTGGTGTAGAATCTGGAAATCAGAGGCTCCTTGACTTAATTAAAAAAGATACTACGGTCCAACAAATTAGGGATGCATTTAAATGGTGCAAGGAAGCAGGCATCGAAACCCGAGCTTTTATGATGCTAGGGTTGCCCACTGAAACAAAAGAGGAAAGCCTGCAGACAATACAATTTGCAAAAGAACTTGATCCAGACTGGGCTCAGTTTACTATTACTACACCTTATCCTGGAACAGAATTGTATGAACAAGCAAATCAATTTGGCGAATTAAAGTCTATTGATTGGGACAACTATCAAACTTGGGCAGGATTTTCGGATCATAATTTAGTATGGGTACCAAAAGGCAGAAATTCTCAAGAGCTAAAGGAGCTGCAAAGAAAAGCCTTAAAGGAATTTTATTTCAGGCCAAAATTTATATTTAAAAAATTAATACACATAGACAATTTTGCAATCTTCAAAAAATATGTTTTGGGGGCATGGGCAATCTTGACTACGGGAGAAGGCAGGGCTGTTTCTGACTGATTTCTAATTTTTATGTTTGTATAATATAAGGTTGATGATTGCAATTAAATATATAACTATAGTGACTATTATAAAAGAATTAAATGTTATTGTGTTTGGCACATTTAATTTGTCTAATAAAAAAACTGCAGAACCTTCTCTTATCCCCAACCCAGAAATGCTTATTGGAATAACAGAAATAAATATGGAGATTGAATTTATAAAAAATAGGTTTATAAAAGAAATATTATAGCTAAATGACAAAAAAGCGAAGTAATACATGAAAGTCAGAACTACACTCCTGATTAAAGTCAGAAACAAATTAATCATTAGCAAATAATTTTTATGTTTTACTATGTCTACAGAAAATGTAGTTGTCTCAACAAAATTTTCATAGTATTTACCCAAAATAAGTTTTATCAAACTTCTTCCATACAGTATAAATGTTATAAATACCACTCCAAAAATTAATATTGCAATAGCGATATTTATGTAACTTTTTATCAACTCGCTAAATAGAATAGAAATTCCTGTCAAAGTTATTAAAATAAAAAAAGTCAATGTGATAACTTTGTCAATTAAGATTGCTGAAAAACTATGACTTACCTTAACATTATATTCTTTTTTCAAGAAATATGATAATGAAAAATCACCTATTTTCCCTGGTAGAAACATACCAACCGAAATTGAAGTAAGGAACTGCATAAAAAATCTCCAAAAGTCTGACTTATAGCTTTGTGAGTCAAGTATTATTTTTAGCTTGTAGCAGCTTATTAATAAAGTAACTAAATAAAGAACTACTATCAAAGGAATATAAGTCACATTTATTTTTAAAAGAACAGAAGTTATATTTGTAAATCCGATCTTTTTTGATATAAACCAAATTATAAAAATTCCTATGGCCAGTTTTAAGTAAATTAAACTCTTTTTCATTATAAATCATTGATTCTTTTTCATATCAGCTAAAAACCCAAACAATATTATTTGTATGCCGGTAGTTATCAATAAAAAGCATAATATCAAAGAGGGATAGTGGCCAACAACACCCGTAGTTACAAATAATGTAAATAACCACAACCCTATGGCTAACCCCATAATTACACTTATAGTTCCTATAGTGCCAAAAAACTTTAATGGCTCGTAATCACGATACACCCTTAATATGTTAATCCAAGCCTTTATTGCATATTCAATAGGATTTTTTATTAACCTGCTTTTCCCGTAACGTCTTGCAAAATACACAGGAACCTCTTTTATTTTGTATTTTTGTTTTATGGCCCTTATAATTTGCTCTTGTGTGTATGTATGCGTAGAAATAACAGGCACACCAGTAGCAATATCTTTAGTAAATGCCCTAAACCCTGTTTGACAGTCTGTAATTTTAAAATTTGTTATATTAGAAATTACTTTTGAAAAAGCTATATTGCCGAGCCTTTTCAATGTAGGCATCTCTTCTATTATGCCCATAAACCTGCTTCCTAGTACTAAATCATAGCCATTTTCTATTTCTTTTAGCAGTGTTGGAATTTCAGAAGCAAGATATTGGCCATCAGCATCAATATGCAGAATAACATCAGCTTTTAACTCAAGGCATTTTTGAATCTCTGTGCGAAAAGTTTCGGCTAATCCATAATTGTAAGGATGAGAATAAACTATGGCTCCATGTCCTTTTGCTATTTCTGCGGTCCTATCTTTACTTCCATCATTTACTACTAAAATTTTATATTGGTTTTTATATTTAGTGAGGCCCATTACAGATTTAATGGATTCTATTACTTTTCCTATGTTTTTTTCCTCATTATGTGCAGGAATTGTTATTATTATTCTCATAAGAACTCCAAAATCCAAAACTTATTTAAAGCTTTACTATAAGCCATAAAAGAAAAGAATATATTCTGTTTTCATACCAATTTTTGTACACCATTTCTGTAAAATCTAATGATAAGTGGAATAAAATACCTATCAGGATAATCAAGAAGACACTGGAAAAATAGCTCAATAACAATAAAAGAATCCAGAATTCAACTGTATGAAAAACGTGCAATGTATGATATGGCATGTTTCTTAAATCAGAAAAATATGCAATGGCATTTCTCAATGAGAAATCTTGTTTTTTGTATACATAAGAAAAATAATGGTCTACATCTATTAAAAAAGAAGCCAAAAATACGATAATAGAATTTAAAATACCAAAATACGGTATCGTAAACATAGAAAATATTAATCCCAATATAAAATGCTGTTTAGGTAACATTTTAAAAGCCTGAAAATAGTAGGTTTTTTAAGCCTTACTTATGCCGAAGTAGCCTAACTTGGTTAAGGCAATGGTCCCGAATGGATTACTTAATTTAAATTCACGAAAAACCATGTCCGTAAGGACGTCCAGGTTCAAATCCTGGCTTCGGCGTACTTATAGAATATAAATTATAATACAAAATAGAAATTTATCTTCTTTTTCTTGCCAGTTTTTCTAGCATATGCTCTATTTTTTCATCTAGCTGCTCTATCTTATTTTCTAGGATGAATATTCTCCTTAAAGAGTATATAACAGCCGCCACCGCCGCAAGCAAAATATAAAGCAATAAGATCACAGTATCAGCCATATAACCACCTCTCAACATGCTCTAAATTTGTAGTATATAAACTTTTTTCATTTCTGCTTAGTCATTTCTTTTTTTGTGCATTCCATCCAATTGTTTCATGATTAAACCCTTTCTGAGTAAGACCAATAATTGACAATAAAGGAGTTCTTTTTACTTTTCGTACTTCTTTTATTGTCGGCAGAATAAGCAAGGAAATTAAGAGCCTTAATATGGTTGATATTACAAATATAAATAAGAATATGTTCATAAAACTAATTTTCAAGTGTGTAGCTAAATAACCTCCTAGTATAGCGCCAATAAAAATACCTATCCCAGACAAAATTGTATTGTAAGCGTCGCATGTTGCTCTTCTTTGGATTGAAGTGGCATCAAAAATAAAATTTGCAGCAGCTAGATTAAAACCACTCCAAACTAATCCCGCGTATATTTGTATAAAAACTAGATAGTAAAAGTTGGGTGAAAATGTCCATAACAAAGGCACTAAAGGGATTAGCAATCCACAAATCTTTAAAGCCCTCACATTACCGTATTTGTCTTCAAATTTCCCCCATAAAGGCAGCCCTATCAATGTGGCCATACCAGAAACGATATTTATTATAGTATACTGCACATAATTAAATTCCAAGTCCTTGAGCATGTATACAGCAAAAAATGGACCAGCTACATACACTGCAAAATTAATCAAAGCAATGTATATTGAAAACCTTCCAAAATTGTTCGAAGGAACCTTTTTTATAAATTCAAAAAAACTAAACTGCAGACTTTTCTTGATTACTAGCTTAGGCTCATACATCTTTGAGACAAAATAAACTGAAAGCAATCTTGCTATGAATGCAACTAAAAACAATACAAAAAATCCAATGAATACTTTATTTTTTGGAAATCTGTCCAAAAGAAAACCGGCTATTAGGCTTACTACTAAAATAACGAGCCCAATTATTTTTGCCCTGTTCCCGAAATATCTTCCACGAATTTTTTCAGGAACTAGGTCACCCATCCATGATGTCCAGGCGGGCCCGAAAAAGCTTCCAAAAACAGCATATAATGAGAATAATACAACCAAAATAGCAGCTCCCTTATTTAAAAAAATAAAAGGAATCAACATCATGGGAATCAACATCATGCTTTGTAATAAAGCACTCATAATGATAATTTTTTTTCTGCTTTTTGTTTTCTCCATAGCCTTTACTGTTCCCAGTTGAGATAATGGACCTATTAAGCTGGGTATTGAAGTAAGTAGTGCTACTTGGTTATTTGAAGCATTCATTGCAATTGCAAAAGGACTGACATAAGAGTTAGCAGATCCATCAGTAACACCATAAAATGAACCACTGATCACAGAATATTTTAGGCTCTTTTTTGTTTCATCTTTAACTTTAACAGAACCGACCTCTTTTTTCATGCTAATTATTATTTAAAATTTGTATAAAAACCTTTTGAAAGCGATTTGATTAATTTTATAAATTCAAAGTTAAGGTAAATTGATATGAAAAGATGGCTTAAAATATTTTATTTTATATTTTTAGTTTCTATAATTTTTGCAATTATTATAAACTTTGATGAAATAAAAAAAATAATAAAAATTCTTTTTGACATCAACCTAAATTTGATTTTATTGATCATTCTACTGCAATTAATAAATTTTGCAATTATTGCAGTTACCTATAAAACAATACTTAAAGCATTAAATTACAGCATTAATTTCATTAAATTGTTTAACCTTTCAATTGTGACAATATCATTAAATAGCATCTACCCCCCAATGGGCCTATTTGGAAATATTGCATTGTTCCATTCTTTGAAGAATGAGCATAAAATTCAAGAAGGTAAAATATTGATAATGATGATATTGTATTTGATTGCGCTAATATCCTCATTTTTATTGATACTAATATTTTCTCTTTTGTTTTTTATTATAGCAAAGAAACTTGCTAAAATAGATATGTTTTTGCTTGTTGCAAACACATTTTTGGTAATAACAATCGCGTTATTGCTTTATGCCTTTGTTAAGAATAAGAAAAATTTTATAGACTTTCTAGAAAAATTCCTCATTAAAACTTTCAAGTTTTTTAAAATTACTTGGAGAAAAGAAAAATTTTTACACATACTTGAAGAATTTTATGAAGGCGGCAATATTATCAAAAAAGATAAAAGGCATTTTTTAGTACCAATTCTCTTTCTTTTGGTTAAGCACTTTATAGATACTTTTTCAATATTTTTAATTTTTAATTCTTTTGGGGTTAAAATAAACATATTGATTGTTGTTTTTGGGATTGCAATAGCAAATGTTATCTCTTTGTTCTCCTTAATTCCTGGGGGCATAGGAGTATTTGAAATTTCTATGGCGGCCTCTTTTTTTGTACTGGGAATTGATGTAAATATAGCAATAGCATCCGTGCTTGTATTCAGGTTAGTTTCTTATTGGTTGCCAATATTAATAGGATTTTTTTTGTATAAAAGCGCCTTAAAGGTTTAATCTTCATGTAAAACTTCAATCGCTGCAGCATAAGCGGGCCTTGTTATGAATACACCTATAGAAATTCCTACTATAGTTGATAGCGCAAATCCAGTCAATAAACCAGCCCCTGCCCAAAACAAAGGTATCATAGAAGCAACCCCGACTGTCCATGCGGCCATTATTATGAAGAAAGCCCTTTTTATTTTTTGCTTCCATTTGTAAGAAACCCCAGCTTCTTTTGTAAGAACCTCATCGGCAATAACAATTTGGTCATCAACTCCAGTACCTATTGCAGCCAAAATTCCAGCTATAGCAGCCAGGTCTAGATTATATCTAAATAATGCAGCAAAACCAAGCAGAATTATTAACTCGGAGAGCATTGTGATAACCATTGGTATTGAAATCTTTAAACTCCTATACCTTACATAGATGATTAAAGCAACTAAAAATATTGCGATTAACCCAAGCAACAATGCGCTTCTTGCAAAAGCACTCCCTAGTAAAGGGGATATAGAATCTACCTTGACAATATTAAGCTTTGTAGGAAATGATCCTGTGATTAATATTGTTTGAAGCTTGTTCATTTGCTTAAGCGCATTTTGCTGTGCTTCTTCTTGTGTGCTGCCAATTCCAGGCCCAGAAATTGTAACTCTAGTAACTTCTTGGCCTTTTAAATTAGAAGAAATTTGCAACGAATCTACTAATATGCTATCTATGTAAAGATCTAAAGGCTTAGACAAATATGAGTTTCCTGAGTCAGACAAATTAATATCTAAATTCTTTGTAATTTCTGCATGTTTCTTTGCTGCATCTGCTGATAGGGCAATTTCAAAATCAAACTGGCAAATATAACCATTACTGGCTGGAGTGCATTGCCTAATACCAGAACAAGTGCCATCGTTTCTACATACAAAAGTAATATCTTTTTTTCCTCCCTCAAAAACTACATCATTTCCAATCTTAGCTTCAAATTTTCCCTGGCTTCCAATGAGTTCCTTGACCTCTTGTTTTGTAACTCCGGCTATCTCAACTAGTATGTACCTATTTCCTAGCAGATCATCTGCCTTCTTTACCTTGATGTCTGTTAAGCCATAAGTGTTAAGCCTATTTTCCATTACTGAAATTAGGTCTTCTCTTTCATTATCATTAATTTTTGAGGTTGGCTGTAATAACACTCTTGTTCCACCCTCTAAATCAAGGCCCCTCCTTACATTAGAACTAGCAACTTTGTCTACATTTATACCAAGGCTTTGTTCTTTTAGTAATATTGCATATTCACGCTTATCTGTTCTAATTCTGACTACATCATTTTCTTTAAAGTCTGAAATTATATTGCCATAATCCTGAATACTGTTTATTGGTTTATTATTAACATACAGAATTCTCTCAAGTTTTGTTGGTGGTGTATTTGGCAGTGGATTTTGTATTCCGGCATCGCTAGCAGTTGAATTTTGTTCTATACTTTTAATTGCAACTCCATTAGTGTCAAATCTCGGAGATATGGCCAAAAGGCTAAATATCAAAAATAGAGTCAATACAATAACTCTCCATTTTTTCAGTACTTTGCCCAGTTTCATGTTTTTTGCTTTCTAGCAAGATACCATATCAATAATGATGCATTCATCACCCAAGTTGTTATTATATCAACAATCAATGCTATCAAAATGATTGTGAAAATCTGTTTTAAAACAGAAGACGTAGTTAGAAGCATTAATATTGAGACTGCTATTGTTGTCATAGTCATAGTAAGCCCTGTTTTCGTTGCTCCTTTGATTCTTTCAAAAACAGTTCCTGTTTCTCGTTTTAAAACCCTTGTTGTGAGTAATATGTCTGTATCAATAGAATAACCCATCACCATTAATAATGCAGCAATCCCGGCTGGCGAAATCCTGAAATCAATAATTGAAAGAACAGCTAAAGTTACAATTAACTCTAAAACAATAGAGCTTATTACTGCAACAGATGGGATTAATTTCTTGAACATTATTGCTACTGCAATAGCCATCAATAATAAAGAAAAAATTACTGCTATCACCATTTGTTTAAAAAAAGAAGCTCCTAAGGAAGAGCCTATTTCTTCGACAGAAAAATTTTCATTGGTAAACTTTATGCCAATAGTTTCTGACAATTTTTCAGTTACTTGATCGGCTTTAACATCCGACATATCTATAACAATACCTAGGTTCTTGCCAGTGCTGAAGTCAGCTAATTCTCTTATCGAAATGTCCGACTGGGGAAATTCTTTTTCCAGTTTTTGTTTTATTTGCTCAATGTCAAATTTCTTCTCAGAATTAATTGTAATTGATATGCCGCCTTCTAAAGAAACATCTTTTTTTATAAAACTATTAGTCTTAAAATAATTAATGCTTAAAACCGAAAGACTGATAACTAATAACAATAGAGGAAGTAATAGTAATTTTTTATAGTGATTCATATATATATCTTCTACTTTTCCCATAAGCCTTTAGTAAATGGAATGGTTTAAAAAGTTTTTTATATTTCTTAAAATACTTTTTATTTATGATAAGCATATTGAGGCTTGGACACAGAATACATAGAGATATCAGGGTAACCACGCATTTGGCTTTAACTGCTCGCGCATTTTTGGCAGATAACTTTTATTATACAGGCCAGAGTGATTCTAGTTTTGAAAACTCTATAGAAAAAATAAATCAAAAATGGGGCTCTTTGTTTAGGGTAAGATACATTCCAGATTATAAAAATTTCCTAAAAGAGATTAAGGCATTAAAGATACATCTTACTATGTATGGTGAGTTATTGCCGAATAAAATAGAAGAAATAAGAAATTGTAAAAACGATATACTAATAATGGTGGGCGGCCAAAAAGTTCCTCCATATATTTATCAAATTGCAGATTTAAACATAAGTGTGACTACACAACCAATTTCAGAGATAAGCTCAGTTGCAATTTTCCTCAATGAATTTTTTAAAGGCAAGCCACTTACCCACGAATTTAAGAATTCAAAAAATAAGGTCATACCTCAACAAAAGAGCAAGAAGGTAATAAAAAGATAGATTTATATAAAATATTTCATATTCTAAATATAAATTAATAAAAAGAGGGTCTTTGATGAGTAAAAAAATTATATTTTTTATTTTAGCAATAATATTTATAGCATTAAATGTAAAAGTAGCAAATGCGAGCTTTTTAGTGCTTGACTTAAAAACTACACAATTCGGCTTTAATAGTTTATTAGACGGCACTCTTACACTGAACAAAACAGCAAACTATAGCGCAGGCTCATTGTTTACCGCAACTACAAATAATAAAGACTATAATATTTCATTAAGTCAATGGCTAAGCAACTCAAATTTTCAATACACTTTAATCAAAGGTTACTACATAATAGATGGAAATTCATGGACTAGCAAGCAGATATTAAACGCTAAAGGCAATAAAATAGTGGGCTTTAATATCCCAAGCAGCTCTAAAAACATTCAAAATGTAAGCTTTACAATAACCGGCTTTGGAGATTTAAAAATAGACCTAGGCAATGACAATAAATTTGATTGGCAATACAACGGCCAGCAAATAAGTTGGAGTGAAGACATTTATCCTAGTGGATATTCTAGCAATAGTGTTGCTGACAGCGAGGCAGGCATAACAGGAGCTAATTCAATAAAAAGATGTGAAGACTTAAACATTACTTTTAATGAACTGCTACAAACTACTAAAGTTAAAATAAATGTGTTTGCAAAAAAAGTAATTTCAGGAGCTGATTTGAATGTAAGTATTGCAAATAAAGAGTGTAATATTCCTGATTCAAACTTAAATCCAAACTCATTTATTAAAGCAAGTTGTGAAGTATCTATCGAAAACCCAAAATCCCAGGTTTATCAACTATGCGCATTTTCAAAAAATGGGAATAGCAATACTGTTTACTACAAGCTTCCAAGGTTTAATACATTTTATTTTATGACAATGAATATGGCAATCTATAATACTACCTTAGATGGAAATGCTACAATACAGGATTCGAAGATAAATTCCCAGATCCAAAATACACTAAACAAATGTACACAACAAAATTGTATAATTCCAATAAATTTTGTGCTTGAAAATGAAGGCCAGCTCAATATAGAAAATATCTTGCTTAGGGACAAGAATTATATTGATTACACTTCAATGTACGATTTAAACCTAGTTCCAGATAATATCATGGTTAATAATATAAAGCTGCCATTAAGCAAATTTACAGATTTAAAGACTCCAGAAACTAAAGGCAACTATAACATAAAAGTTAGTTTCGAAAATGAAATTAGTAATTTTAAAGAATATAATGTTACTGACATCCCAATTGCAGTAATATCCACAAGTTCAGTGATTGCAGGAATTAATCAAGAAATAACATTTTCAGGGGCAAATTCAGAGTCTCCCAATAGCCAGATTGCAAAGTACACCTGGGACTTTGGAGACAATCAAACCGCTACAGGAAGCCTAGTAAAACATTCATATTCAAAGATTAATAATTATACTGTAGCACTTACTGTTGAAGACAAACTAGAGATTAAGGGCTATAGTTCAATTATTATTAGAATAGAAAGCCTAGAAACCTCTTTGCCCAGCCTTATTGACGCTACAGCTAGAGAAATATTAAAAGCAGAATCAGCTCTTTCTTCTAGTTCTGGCACAATTCTAGAAACATACAAAATTTTAGGTTATGACACCTTAATAAAAAAAGCCAACGCCAATATCTCAGAAATACAGCTTAAATACTCTACAATTTTGAACAGCAACATCCAAAATAAAGAATCTCAGTATAATAAACTTCTCAACAGAATAAATTCTTTGAGGAAAACAGTTCCCATTTCCTTAAATATTGATTTGCAACAAATAGAAAATGATTTTCCAGACATTACAGACATTCCAAGTCCAGAGGCATTTAATGAAAATGTTTCTGATACAGATTCGTATAAACAAAACATATATGTGTTTAATCAAGAGAAGGCAAAAATTAATACTGACATTAGAAAAGTTTATGTTATTTACATTGATGGAAACGAAACTTTTACTCTAGTTAAAAAAGACATTTCTACTTCACAAACAGAAATTAATATCATAGAAAATTTTGGAAGCAGTAACATAGAAAAAATTGGAATTTTGAGGCCTTCAAACTATAAGATAAATGATGAATTTAACTTAATAGAATTTTTTACTTCAAAAGAGATTGTTTACAAGAGCAAAAATCTGGTAGGAAAAACAGTAGTAATACCTAAATTAGCACAGCAAGAGTCAATATGCGGAGATAATTTTTGCAGCATTGATGAAAATGAAACCTCTTGTCCAAAAGACTGCGAGAAAAAAAGACCTTTGGGTATTTTCATTCTACTAGGAATCATAGTTATATTAGGCATTTCCTACATAAATTTCTATAAAGGGCCCTGGAATTTTAAGCAGCTAGGAAATAAAATAAGTATCAAGCTTAGGAAAAAAAGACTTTTTACTAGCCAACAAGATTTAATAAACTTGAGCAATTATGTAAGGAGTGTACTTAATAAAGGCTATAAAGAAGAACAAATAAGGTTTGCTTTAATCAAAAAAGGTTGGACTAATCAGCAGATTGATTTTGCATTTAAGAAAGCAAGAGGCATGCAAAATTTTAAATAATAGTTAAATAATGGTTTGATAAATGAAAAAAGAGGGTTTTGTTTTAATATTATTATTGGGAGTGGTGTTTAGTTTTACTAATGTTAATGCCCTAACTCTGCAAGAAGAATGCAATAATTTCTGCGCCTCGGCTCCTTATGCTCTAGATAATTGTGTGGGGGGCAACGAATTTAATTCTTGGAGTTACAGGTATGGTTATCATAAGCGATCACAAACTTATGCTATGTTAGATGAATCAGGCAACATAGATACTATTGGAGATTTTCTATGCGATTGCAGTGTCCAAGGAAATGATGGAGAATTAGTTTCATGTGACCCTGTTGTTGCTTATGACGCTGCTACAGACAGTCCTATTTTGGATAGAAATGGCTTTCTCTGCAACGTACTTTTAGGGTATAATATATTTGCCACTAGGGGTTATTGTAAGCCTACAAATAGTATTAATATACAAGCATCATGTAAAAATGTCAACCAAATTCCACAACAAGATAGAAAATGCTTTGTGTATGTCTTAGGAAGCTATTTGGTATCTGATTGTATATATGATTATTGGGGTGGTTATCCAAACATACTATTGAATGGACCATCATCTAATTATAAAAACACTAGCCTAAAGAATTACCTAGATAGGTACCAAGATCCTGGTGCATTTCCATATGACTCAAGATGCAATCCTGATGGTGATGGCTGTTATGAATACTTGGACTATGCGATTAGTGAAGCCTTTCAACAATGCGAACGCGGCGAACACCAATGTCCAGGAAATGTACATCCAAATATTTGTCAAAGTGGAAAAAATATAACAAAATATGTCTGTGAACCAGGTAATTATTTAGGTTCTTATTCTCCAGAGCCGTTAAGATGCGACATTCCAAACTGTTGGCTTGAATGTGGTTCTGGTATTCGAATGAATCCAGATCAGTGCTCTTACTATGACGCAAGTTGCATAGAAACTTTTGACGGTTCTCATTGTGGCGCTAAAAATGTTGTTGATCTGGATACAGACCAGCAACTATGCGAAAGTACATGTCCTTATGATCCTGCAGATCCATCTATTTCTGCTCCTTTAAAATGGGCTGCTTCTGGGGTAAACCAACAATTTGGCGAGTACTCTAGAATTGGACAAGTTGCATGCTGTGGTGATGATCCAGATGAGGTTGTAGCAACAAGTGCAACAATAACAAGATGCTGTAAGCCAAATCAGAGAGTAGACTCTAATGGAAATTGTTACTATGATTTTGGAGGCGCTACCTGTACTGATACAGATTCTACCACATACCCAACTGTTAATCGTGATTTAAGAGGCACTGCATCTTCCGGAACTAATTCATTTACAGATACATGTGAACCTCCTCCATCAACAAGTGTAAGAGAATATTATTGTCAAACTCCATCAGATACCCAAGTTTTAAGTGTTGTTTATCCCTGCTTGAATCCTTGCTTGAATGGACAGTGCGCAGCCCCAGTATTTTGTAAGCTAATAAATGCTTATTGGACAAAAGATTACACCAAACCCTCTTCTCCATCTCCATGGAGAGTGCTAAACAATTCAGATACTGCTCTAGTATTAATTGGAGAGGATTGCCCAACTACTTTAAGCGTTAACTTTTCAATATGGGAAAGTGACTGTACAGGATCCATCACACTTGATAACAATGGAGTTCCAACATGCTCAGGTGGCATCACTCTAAAAAAAGGAACTTCTTCAATAATCAACTTTGATTCTACTGGAAAGACTTTTGTGAATTGGCGTACAACCACTGAAGCGGACAATGATAATAACTACATCGATGCTGATGGTTTTGACAGCAAC
>JACPNH010000050.1 GCA_016185565.1 Candidatus Woesearchaeota archaeon
ATCTTTTCATAAGCCGTGCTACTGGATCGATTCTTACCATGGTGTTTCTTACCCGGGTTTCTAATGGTTTATCTTCCATTTTTCATATCCCCATTTGGAATAAATTAAGACAGTCATAATTTCACCATTTATAAATCTTTCTGCTTGTTACCACTTTTAAGTTATTATTAATTAGGTAATAAAATCATCAGGATGAGATGCTATGGCCATTACACTTTTCATACTTTTCATATTTTTGAAAAGAAAATGGATTGTATTTATTATTTACTATTTTTTAATTTCAAATCGAAAGCTTTATAAGTAGTTATTTTTGCTTCTAAGTTGGGAAAATGTTTTACGAAATTGAACTTAAAAGTCACGTCAGAGTCCCTCCATCTGCTTTTAAAGAGAATGTTGAGGAAGCAGTTCTAAAATCTTTAAATGAAAGATTTACAGGCTATATTAGTCTAGAGACTGGAGCAATCGTAGCAGTTTCAGAAGTAGTTGAAATAGGAGAAGGCGTAATCATTCCTGGAGATGGGGCTGCTTTTTATGAGACTATATTCAGGGTATATGCATTTAAGCCAGAAATGCACGAAATATTGCTTGGAAAAATAACTGACATCACTGATTTCGGAGACTTTATAGAAATAGGACCTTTAGATGGAATGATACATGTAAGCCAAACAATGGATGATTATGTTTCATTTTCGAAAGCGGGCGTGCTTACAGGAAAAGAAACAAAGAGGACTTTAAAATCGGGAGACATATGCAGAGCAAGGACAATAGCTATTTCATTTAAAGAGATAAATAGTCCTAAAATAGGTTTAACTATGAGGCAACCTTCATTAGGCAATATAAACTGGATTGAAGATAACTTAAAAAAGGCAGAAAAAGTAACTACCCAGACTAGAGGTGCTAAAAAATGAAAAAGGTATGCAGGAAATGCAGGATATTTGTAACTGGAAATGAATGCCCTATATGCAAGGGAAATGATTTTTCAGAGAGCTGGAAAGGAAGAATCTATATTATTAATCCAGAAAAGTCTGAAATAGCTAAAAAAACTGACATAAAAGTTAAAGGCGAGTACGCAATCAAGATAAAATGAAACTTCTTAAAGAAAAAGAATTTACATTATTGAACAGAAAGAGATATCTCATAGAATTACCACATGAGAATAAACCAACTCCAAAAAATGAAGAAGTGAAAAAAGAGGTAGCATCATTCTTAAAAATACCAGAAGAGTTAATCCATATAAGGCATATATACACAAATTATGGAAGCTCGAGTTCAAGAGTAATAGTGCATTCTTACAAAAATAAAGAAAACTTGCAAGAAGTAGAATTCAAAAAGAAAAAACCAAAAAAAGAAAAGGAGAAAAAGACAGCAGCTCCACCTGCTAAATAGCTAAATAAATCCTAATAAAATGGCAAAGAAACAAGTGAAAAATAAAAAACCAAGCCAGGTTTGGAAGAAATATACAATAAATAATGAAAAGCTAGAAAGAAAAATGACCTGCCCAAAATGTGGGAATTCTTATTTTTTAGCAATGCATAAGAATAGGATAACTTGTGGTAAATGTGCTTATACAGAATTTTCTTGAAATTAAATTTTTGCGCTTAAATTAGATAGCTTTAAAAATATTTAAAGATTTATTAATAATTCTATGACTCAGAAAATAGCTATTCTTTCTGGAAAAGGGGGGGTGGGCAAGACATTTACTTCTTTAAATCTGGCGGCTGCTTTAAGTTGTTTTAATAAGGATGTAATACTTGTAGATGGAAATTTGACTACACCAAATATAAGCGTACATTTAGGAGCCCCAAATGTGCCGGTAAGCTTACATGATGTTTTGAAAGGTAAGAATCATATTACCGAAGCTGTTTATAGCCATCATTCTGGAATTAAGGTGGTTCCAGGGTCTATAGCATATAAATCATTAAATGGGATTAAACTTAATAACCTAAAAAAGGCGCTTTATTCTTTAGATGGGTTGACTGATATTATTATAATAGATGGAGCTCCAGGATTAACAGCTGAAAATATTGCCATATTGGAAGCAGTAAATAATATTTTAATTGTAACAAATCCAGAACTTCCTGCTTTGACAGACGCATTAAAAACAATAAAAATGGTTGAAAGCTATGGAAAAAGAATTCGTGGCGTAATTTTAACGAAAACAGGCAATAAAGACGATATAACATTTGAAAACGTAGAGGCATTTCTAGGAAAAAAAGTGCTTGCAGAAGTTCCAGAAGATAAGAAGGCACGGGAATCCCTTGTTAAAAAAGGAATTCTGGTAAATTTATTTCCAAGAAATAAGGTTGCAATTTCTTACAAGAAGCTGGCAGCAGACTTGATAAACGAGCAGTACTTTGAAGAGCCAGAAAAAGGATTTTTTGAAAGATTTTTTAGTTGGAGAAAAGACTGATTTTGTTTAATTTATAGGTTTTGTAGGTTAAACAAACAAAAATAGGCACTGACCTTAAGGTAGCTTTTTAACTTTTTAGTGTTGATTTGACTTTAAGGTCTTTTAAATAGAAAGATTTATATACACATTTATACGTATAAAATATATGCTAAACGAGAAGGATCTAATAAGCATAAATAGTAGATTTAGCGATGGAAATGTGGTAAATAGCAGCAGCTTAAAGTATACTGTTAACTACGTGGGTAGAAGTAGTAATTGGATAAAGTCTTTGGCATGTCTAATAAGAGCAATATTGATAGACCATATCTTTGAAGATGGGAATAAAAGAACTACTGCAGCCATAATAGCTTACTACTTAGAAGAAAAAGATTACAATTATAATATTGATGAAATAAACAAGTTAATAATAAAAGTAATAAAAAAGAATATTAAGAACATCGAGGAAATAGAGAGGTTAATAGAAAATGTCACCAAATCAAGTGCTACGGAAAATTGATAAAATTATAAAAGAGAATCCCAGGGCTTTTGAGGCCTTGCTTGAATATGAAAAGACAGGAAAATTGCCGAAAGTGGTTTATAGAGAAAGACTAAACATCACAATAGACTCAAATATATTGAACAGATTCAAAAGATACTGCAAGTCACATAACTATAATATGTCTAAACTTATTGAGTCCTATATGAAAAAAGAGATTGGCGTTAAATAAAATAATTGAATATTTACCACTTAATAAAGGTAACAAAATAGAAAGCTTTATATATTAGTTAGTTCTACAATTTATAATAGAAATTAACTAAATAGAGAGGTAAAAAAATGACTAGAGAATATGTACAAACATACGTGGAAATTTTATATCCAGGAGTTATGTTTTCAGAA
>JACPNH010000051.1 GCA_016185565.1 Candidatus Woesearchaeota archaeon
ATATTAATCCAATGTTTTACTTTAGACAAACTAAATATTAATAAAAAAGAACTCCATCGTCCGGTGAAGCACATAATAATAAAAAATAACAATCCTGTAATGATAGATTTTGAGCGATGCTATTTATCAAAAAAACCAAAAAATCTGACCCAGTTTTGTCAATTTTTAATCAATAAAAACGTTGACAAAATTTTAAAGGATAAGAACATAAACATAAACAAAAGAACTCTAATAAGAAAGCTAAAAATTTATAAAAACAACATAAACAAAAGAACTTTTGACAAAATTGTAAGCTTATTTTTTTAAAATTAAACTATAATTTTTTCAAAAGATTATCTATGCTTGCCCTTCCTTTAAGGTAAGCCTCTTTGTTTATATTTCCTGCTATATAGCTCTTCTGCAATAATGATTTCTGATTTATCAAGTCTTGGTACACTTTTGTTTTATCCACGTCTAAAACATTATTTTTCTTTTTCTCAAGTTCAGCCTTATATTGCTTATATATTTCCAATGCTGCTCTTTCTTCTTTAGAAGCAAATTTCTTTAACCCAATAATTTGTAGGATTATAACTATAACCACCAAAACCAAAAATATCAAAAGAAGCAACTCGTAATTTAATCTCCCTAAAGGAAACCTAATTCCTGGTTCTTCTATTATCTTTTCAATAGATATTCTAGGCGGTAAGGGTGTTGGTAAAGGTGGATGTAAAGCTGTAAAGGTTATATGCCCCCTATCAAACACAAGTGATAAATCATCGATATTATCCAAATCCAAATCCAATTTAACTAAATAACTTATATTTACGGAAAATGAAAAATTACCTATCTTCAATATCACACCATCATCTTTATGACCCAAATTTGTAAATGTATAATTGCTTTTAGGAAAAATTGCAATATACTTATCATTATAAAAAGACTCTATTATGTAGCTATCCTTTTTTATAAAATCGAGTATATGAATTACAGGTGTTCTTTCTCCTCCACCTCCACCTCCTCCGCCCCCAGGTGATGGTTCTGAAATGCTGCCATTGATAAGAATACCAACATCGCCTCCTAAAGTAGCCTCGCCTGTTGGATGCATCTTCCTTTCAGCATAATAAGAAACAATTAACGTGTTTACAACGGAAATAATCATTAAAATTACCATAAAATAGGCTATGATATTATTAGAAATACCTTTCATATCTATGGCTCACCACTTATTAATTTATATAGTTTTCCAGAGGTACACCTCAATAAAACCACTGTAATCTCCTAAACTAGCATCTTTAGGGATATTCAAAAAAACTACAATTGTCTTCTTTTCATTTTTTTTCAAAATAAAATTATTATTGTCTAACCTAAACCATTTTAACTTTGATTTAATAGAGACTAAACATTTAGTGCAATCAACATTATGCACTTCAAAATCTCTAAACCCCACCGCCCCCCTTGGCAAAGTACCAAAATGGAGAAAATCTTTGTCTGGATTAAAACCCAAATGATTACCTACAATAAAATCAAAATAAATCCTCTTGTAAGAGTGCAATAAAAAACTATTTACAAAAAATAAAATGGATAAAAAAAGAAATATTGCTAATATTGCTATCAAAACTAAAAATTTTTTAAATTTCATTGTTTGCTTTTTTTGTATCTTCTAAACTTGATGTAATTTAATATAACAACAATAAGTAATATAAATATTATTACTAGCAAAGCTATGCTAATAGTTCCGAAATTACTAAAAAAATTGCTTTTTATTTTAACAACAAATTCCTTTTCGCCATATTTGTCGTAATAGAATAACTTTGCTTTTCCTTTGTATTCCCCACTAGGGATATTTGAAGTATCTAAATATATAATAAAATCCCTTTGTGTAAATGGATCAAAATTAACTGACGGGCTCTTTAATTGTATTATATTGTCTTTTGTTTGAATTTCTATTGATGCATAAGCCCCTTCTATAAAGTCATTAGATTGGCTCTCCCCTGTAATTATAATCTTTCCTATCTGGCCTTTTTTTATTTCTGTTCCAGTTATGTTTATAATACTCACTATTAAATCTCCTATCCTAAATGCTTTTGTCAGAACTTGCTTGTTTCCATCATAATCTATGGTAGCAACTGCCCTATACAACCCATATGGGTTATTTTTTGAATCCCATTGCATTGTTATTTTAGCAAATTGGTTTGTGTCTAAATTTTCAAAAGTTTCATTAAGCTCTCCCACCTTTACTTCCTCATGGTTAAAAATTTCCAGCTTTATGCTTATTTTATTGATCTTTTCTTTTCCTTTACTGATTAAATTAAAAATAAAATCTACTGGCTGGTTTATTTTTACATTAAAGACATCCAAAGTAGCAATTAAATATTTTCCGGGGTATGGAACTATGACGTTGATAACATATTTAACACCAATTAATGCGCTTAATCCCTGGCCACCCTCTTTGTCAGGCACTTGTACAGCCACCACTCCATTTTCGTGTGTGCCTGGCCCTAAATTGTTTGGCAGAGTAATAATACCCCCTACTTGCACCCATTTTCCACTTTTCAATACTAATGTTTCGTTAGTCAATATCTGTATGCTCTGATTTAGGTCTCCTGTTTTATACAGCATTAAATAAACTATAGCATTTTCTTCTTTTAGCCCACCTATATTAAAACCCCAGTTTATAGTTTTTCCCGGTTCATAGTCTATATTAATAAACGGAGGTGATATTAAAAAAGAATAGGCATACCCTGGCAGGAACAAAATTACTAAAATTAGCAATAAAAAAGATTTTTTTGATATCGCCATCAAAATTAAATTAGATTAGTTTATTTAAAAATATTCCTAAATCAAGAGCAAGTATCTGAGCTAGATGTAAATGTCACAGTAGCATTTTTCCTTCCACCAGTTTCATCACTTGGAACTGTTATATTTACATGAACTAGTACACTATCCGACCCGTCAGTAAAATTTAATCTGCATACAGCCCCAGAATCTGCACTGCTCTGGAATTGCCTCCACAACCCACAAGTTGAATTTGGTCCAGCACCAGATTGTGTGCAAAATCTGCCATTATTAGCGTATGTCAATGAGCAGTTTCCTATATAGATTCCAGCCCCTGCCAATATATGAGTAACATTATAGGAATAGAATCTGCTTGGAATAGCTCCTTGACTAGACGCCCATAAATTTGCTGAAGATATGCTAATATTTACCAGAGAATTGCCATCATTTGTAATGTTGAAAGGTCCTGAATTATCTAGGTCTGCGGCTGTATAAGATGTTCTAGAATCTCCTCCTACCGCACTAGTAAAATTTACATTGCCCCTGGCAAAACCAATCCCAGCAGTACAATTTATGGAGACATTAACCTGTCCATAAATTGTAGTTGTAGTAGCCGCAAAGCCAGTAAGTGGAGACAGCCTACTTATGCTAACCCATGTGCCAATAATAGAAACAAATATTGTAGTTACAATCAAAACAACTAAAACATTATTCGAAATCTCTTTTTTCTGTTTTTTACTAGCCATTACTATCCCCCCTTTATTTTGGTATAATATTAATGCCCACATAACCAGCAGATTGGGGTGGTGTTATTATGTTCTTTTCTATGTTCTTTTCCTGTATCTGTACAGTATTAATTGTTCCAACTTTTCCTACATATAATGTAACCAAATATGTGCTTATTAAAGAAACCAACACAGCAACAACAACCAAAATAACAACGACCTTGTTTGACACCTCTTTTTCCATATTTTGATTATAACAACTTAGTGCTATTTAAAGTTTACTAAAATAATCTTTGTGCTTAACTATGCTTAATTATATTTTTTAATATGTATATTTCTCTTATTATTTTTTTATTAATACCAAAAAAGATTATTGGCACCTTTACTAATTCAGAGATTTGAGCAATCTCATAATCTCCATTTATGATGTTAGCCATGTCTATACCAATAATTTCTCTTTCTTTAGTTCTAAACTTCGGTAATAAAAACACTATATAAGAATTGTCTTTTATTATAATCTTTAAACTTTTAAAGAATTTTGAATACGTAGATTCTAGTTGCTTACATATTTTTAAGGCTTCTTGTTTGCTTAATGTTTTTTTAATATACGGCCCTAAAAAAGGTTCTGTAACAACAACATCAAAAGAATTCCTAAGTAATAATTTATTTATATGCCTAGAATCACCATTTAAAATTTTAAAATTTTTGTTTATATTAAATATTTTTTTGGTCCATTCTAAGTTTTTATTAGACTGATATACACTCTTTCTATCAACATCTATGCCAATAACATTCATATTCATTAAAATTGCAACTTGTAGTATACATCCTACACCACAAAAAGGATCCAATATAGTTTGATTTTCTTTTGCTCCAGAAAGATTTATTAGTATCTTTGATAGTCTAATAGATGTAGTTTTTAAAAAATCATTTTCAGGTCTTTTTTCTAACTCCTTATAGAATTTAGGTTTAGAGATTGCTATAGTTCTTGCTACATAATTTGAAAATACTATAATATCTAGTATGTCATAATCTTTTCTATTCAATGCACTAGGGCTATCGGTGTTTATGGATATTTTTGATATAAACTTTATTTTTTCCTCTCTAAACTTTTTTTTAAAGTATGCATTGACCTTATCTGCGAGTTGTGAATTGTTATAAACACTTAGAGAAAACAATAACTTATTTTTTTGAAATCCGAAGGCTATTTGATCTAAGCTTTTGTTTATATATTCATTATAAGACAAAATTTCTCCTATCTTTACAGTACCTCCAAGATGGTTAATCAATGAATTAAAATTTAGATTTGGCAACGTTAATACTAGCACCTTACTCTTATGATATCCAATTTTATAATCAATACCTCTAGAGTTTAAATATGAAATTACCTCTGCTATACTTAATTCTATGTCTCTGCCTAAAATAAAAACATAATCATTCATATTAATTCCTTAAAGAAATAAAGGTTAATTGGCCTTTTAAGTGTTTTTCTAAATATATTTTACTCTTCTTATTTAAAACACCATTGCTAGCGAATAATATTGGTAATTTCTTTTGTTGGCCGATACTATACGCTAAAGCTAAATCACTTTCTGTAATAGAGCTTTTGTTTTTGGCTTTTAAATAAAAATTCAAATCCCCTATATTGCTTGGCACTTGAACAATGTAATCTATTTCTTTCTCCTGTTTCAATATATTAGTTTCTAGGATCTTTATGTTCAATTTATTAAAGTAATTTGTTAATTCTTGAACAAAATCGGATGTGGGTTCCTTTTTTCTTTTCTTTGTTAATTTGTCTCTTTTCTCAGTTACTTGTTTAATTTCTAACGGTTTTGTTAGAACCTCTTGTATTTCTGATATAGCACCTTTTTCCAGGTTATTTTCATTTTCTTTAGCCTCAAATATTGCTTCCTCTTTCGCCTTTATTGTGTTAGGTCTAATATCATCTAAGATAGTGCTTACTAAAGAGGTAACTTCTTCATTAGAAGCTAAATACCATTTCCAGAACAGTTCAGTATTTCCATCAAATTCTACTTCTATAGGGACTGCAAAATCCTTTATTGTCCTTAACGCTACTCTTTGCCATGGCAAAGCATCCAAGTCCCTAATAACATGTTTTTCTTTTAATAGGTCACAAACTTCTTTTTCTTTTGCGGGCAAGAAATGGCTTAAATTTTGCAGTCTTGATTCCTGACCTTTAACATAATAAAAAGGACTTCCACCTTTTTTTGTGTTACTTATCCTAGCATGATTATTAGCGACAAGTTCGGATAACATTGCTCCTGCGAAGATTATATTTGTGTTTAGGAACTTAGAAACTTGAACAGGCAATATAGGCCCATTCATCTTAATAAAGTTCAATAGCTTTTCTCTAGTCTGTTCCATAGTGATAATACATAAAAACCAAAATATAAAAAACTTTTCTAGAAATTAGGGCTTTTTCCATGATATCTCATAATAAGTGGTATCATCCTCATCATCTACTATACCAATAAGCAATCTTTTCCTAGTGCTATGAGCCACCCTGTTTTTAGCAGCAAATTCATGCCATGAAAATACATTAGATTCGTGAACAGGATATAGAATCCATTTTGCGTGATCCTCGCCCGGTTTAACCCCCCTTTCATATACTCTAAAGTCAGCTCCAAATTTTAATGCTGTTTTAACAATATAGCCTCTCGATCTCATGTCCCTAAAAACGCAGTATCTTATCCAAAAAGTTGGTTCATATTTTGTAGCTTTCTTTACAAAATCTTCAAAGTCTGTTTTTTTATTTTTTTGGCTATAAACCACAATTTTTCCTTTTTCAAGCAGATAGAGGGCCTCAACTAAAGAATACCTAATCTTGTTGTCTTTTAACTCTCCAAACCTGCTTTGGTCATATAACTGCCTAGATTCAGAGGTGTCATCAGCTATAACCCTTTCACCTATAAACTGAGATTCTATTAATTTGCTTTCTTCTTCTAAAACTGTCTTTTTAATCATACCCCTACTAAACGCAAATTATTTAAAAAGCTTTCTTTTGAAAATAGATAATGAAAATTACATTTTTGGGTACTGGTTCTATGATGCCAACTAAAGAAAGGAGTGCTTTTTCTATTTTAGTTAGTCATGAAAATGAAAATATTTTAGTAGATTGTGGCGAAGGTACTCAACGGCAACTTCGTTTTATAGAGTTCAGTCCGGCTAAAATTACTAAAATCTTAATAACCCACTGGCATGGCGACCATGTTCTTGGGCTACCAGGATTAATACAAACCTTGGCAGCTTCAAACTATCAAAAAACTCTTGAAATATATGGTCCTAAAGGTACTAAAAACTTCATTAAGAAAATCATGGGGTTATTTGTAATGGTGATGGAAGAAAAACTAAAGATAAAGATAATAGAAATAACGAAAAATGGTATTTTTTATGAAAACAATTTAATTAAGTTAGAATCTATAAGATTACAGCACACTACGAGTTGTCTAGCTTACTCTATTACAGAAGCTAATAAAAGAAAAATTAATCTAGATTATTTAAAAAAATTTGGGCTTGTAAAACATCCCTTACTTGGAAATTTGCAAAAGGGCAGTCCTATAATCTACAAAGGAAAAAAAATAACTCCTGAAAAAGCTACCTTCATAAAAATGGGTAAGAAAATTTCTATAATAACCGACACGAAACTTTGTAAAGAATGCTTTAACATAGCAAAAAATTCTGATATTTTAATTTGTGAATCCACATTTATGGCAAATTTAAAAAATAAAGCTGCTGAATACATGCATCTAACCACAGAACAAGCAGCTTTAATTGCAAAAAAATCAAATTGCAAAAAATTAATTCTAACTCATATCAGCCAAAGATATAAAGAATCTAATTCAAAGGAAATGGAAAATCAAGCCAAAAAAATTTTTAAAGATTCCTGTGTGGCAAGGGATTTATTAATTATAAACACAAATTAAGCTTATCAACTATTAAGGCTCTACCTCACATTCCGGAATTGGGTCTGGTTGGCATTCTGTTGTACATCTTTTCCTAGTATCGAAGCATTCGCCGCAGTAATTAGTGTTCTCTATGCATCTCCCTGAACCTATAAGATAGCAAACCTTCTCACAATATGGATCGAGTGGATGGCACTCTCTAGACAATTCAGCACAATTATGATAGTAATTATACTTTAATATCGTATAATTCAAACAATGAGTAAACACTCCATTAATACAAGTATCATCTCCTCTAAAACCAGCATTACACGCATTTAAATCTATAAAAGCTGGGCTACAATTATCGGGTGTTACCTCACATTGTATTTTAATACCGTTTTGGCATGAAGTATTTATTAGAGGTATTGCAGTCAAGTACCAAAATATCATTGATGTACCTTTGATTAAAGGAGTTCCGGTTTCCCATGTTTCATTTGGATCAAAGTAACCCCACTTACCAGGATAACCACCAACGTCAGAGCCATTTAATTGATGGCTAAATAAAAATTCTAAAATTTTTTTTGAAACATCATCCCTACCAAAAACTTTTTGTTCATAGGCCATACCTGGTAGTATACCTAACCAACCTCTAGGATCAGAACTAAGATCATAGTCATAGTAATAAGTACCATTTTCATCTTCATAATTTATACTTCCATCAGGATTAACTCGTTTAAGCAAAAACTTTGTCCCTTTGATAATTTGGATATCTGCATATGGACTATAATTATCATCTTTTCTATATTCTAATAATTCATAAATCATCCATGAAGTATACCCAGTATTAGGTCCTGCGTATGTTTGATGTGGAAAGCTGCCATCTGGAAACTGTTTTAGATCAGTATTCTTAATGATGTTTCTAGAATCATTTAAGTAAGCAAAATTGCCAGGTTTGATTATTTGTCAATTCATAGGCGTAAAGAAATGTATGACCAACCATGCCGTCATGTGTACCATTACCTAGTACTTCCCCTATTCTAGACACCATATAATCCAACCTATCAGTTGCTTCCTTTAAATAAAACTTGTCTCCTGTCAATTTATACAGATTTAGGTAACCGTGAGCCTGTGTATCTATTAAAAGTCTATATACTTCTGGATCAAAATTAGGCAATCTTGGGTCTGGAGTATATGGTAGTCCTCTCTTGTTTATATATAAAAATTTATGTGCGCGAATTATTTCTTGCATTAATCTACACTGGAAAAAATCTAGACATTTAGTAGTTACTTGTTTAGTGAATGGTTGCGGAATTATATTCTCTGTATCTTGGTTGATTACTTGTCCTAAAACTTCTGAATAAACCACAATAATTAAAAAACTTAATAATAGTAAAATCACAACAAATGGCATGTTTACTTTCATTTATTTAAATTATATAGTTTATTATTTAAATTTTTTTGTTTTACAAAAGAACGCTTATTTAACCTTCCTTTTAAAGTATACAAACCAAGCTATATTAACTATTATAAGTGCAACTACCAAAAACATCAATAAACCTTGATTATTAAATGCAGATTTAACAGCCACAGCTTCTGCTGTAATACCTACGAACTCTGTTTTTATGGAATTTAATGTTACTACTGCTCTTAATTGCTTTTCAGTACTTTTATCATTGTAATAAACAATCACTTTTCCATTATAAGTTCCTTCTTTAAATCCTGCACTATCCCAAAATGCAATCAATTTAGTTTTAGAATTTTTCTTAACCTCTTCGCTAGATGATTTAAATCTTACAATCTCATTGCCCTTCTGGTCTTCTAATGAAATTTCTGCATAAACATTCTTTAAGTCTTCGCTCCATTTATTCTCAATATGTATATCAAATTTAGCTATCCCACCTAGCTTAAAGTTGTTTACTTCTATTCCAAGAATATCGATTATTAATTGTCCTATACCAAACACCAAATCTGTTTCTGTAACCTCATCATCATAAGTTATAGTGGCTTTTGCATAATATTTTCCAGGATTTATGTTTTTAGAATCCCAAACTCCATACAAGTCACCTTTATCTTTTGATTTTATGCTTCTAGAATTTGTATTGATAGTTGTGATTTTTTCATTATTCAAACCATAAACATCAATAATTGCTTTTGCATTTACAACATCTTGTTCTCCTAAATTATCTATCACTATAAAAAATTTAACTGGTTTGTTTCCTTCAGTATCAACCACACTTAATTTTGCTTTGGCATATTTTCCTGGATAAGGAACAATAACATATAATTGCGAAATAACTGCCGGAGTTGCCCCCACAGTAGTGCCTTTAGCTAATGGTATTTCTCTAACAACAATTCTTGCTTCATGAATTCCAGGCTCTTTTATCTCATTAGGAAGTTTAACATCATAACTAAAACTTTTTGATTCTTCATCTGCTCTAAACTCTACAATAGAGTCGTGCAGAGTTACAGAGTTATTTAGTTCTCCTTCTACATAAATTAGTGCACCCATGTCTTTTTTTTCGTTATTGATTATAGAAAATTGTACTGTTGTTCTATAATTCGGTTCGAAATTTATAGTTTTTCTACCTGGGGTTATTCCTATTGCATTTATATAACTACTAATCAATGTAATGACTGCTAAAAAAATCATTATATTAATTGTTAGTTTGTATGTTTTATTCATTTTGTTCAAATGTTATATTTCCAATTAATCTTCTTTTCAAAACCTGATTTACATCTAAGATGGCTGCACCTGTAGCAAATATATTTTCTTTAGTACTGATCTTTGTGTTACCAGCATTTCTTATATCTCCTTGTTCATCATATTCTATAGCAATTAATGATTGTATAGTGAACTTTCTATACCTCTGATTAGAATTTTTATTTTCCGTAACCTTCCAATAGTAATCTCCAAAATCTAGTTTTTTATTGATTTTATAATATGAAATATTAATAGTTGTATTTACTATTGGATTTTCAAAATTGCTGTTTTTAGAAACAGTAATTGTGTAAGAATCTGAGCTGCCACTCCATTCAAATTCTGGATATCTATTGTATGTTATTTCATTGTTTTTAGGATTCTTTAATATCAACAAACTCGAGAAATTAAAAAAGGTATAAACTATAACTACAATTCCTATTACTACTAAAATAAATTCAATCATTATTTTCTTGTTAATTTTCCTTTTCATTTATTCACCCAGCATAGAGCTAAATAATACTGTTGAGTTCTTTCTTCCACCAGGCTCGTCATTTGGCACTGTAATGTTTATGTCTACTCTAGCAATTATCCTGTTATTAGTCAAATTAAGATATTTTAGCAAGTCTATAGCCGTTTCATTAACTAAAGGAATTGATGCATATGTAGTAGTTGAAGTGTCCCATCTAAATGCACCAGCGCTTTGAGGAGGACCTGTAAAATTGCTGATTTTATAACTGAAAAATGAAGTTGGAGAAGGCCTGCTTCTCCATAATCCTGAATCTAATAATGAGATGTTTACTTTTACTAGCGAATTACCATCATTTCTAATTCCTATTGCATTTGGAACATCATCTTCAGTATCCTCATAAGACCCTGGAACTAATGTGCTAAAGTTTACGGACGCATTTATTATTGTTATAACTATTACAGATTGTATTGAAAAGTTCCTCTGATTATTTTCAGCATAAGATCCGTAACTTTCATTGTCAAATGCCCTCACAGTCCAATTATAGAAGAAATTATTATCCCCAAGCTTTGCTAAATCGATCGTTAAATTAAATGTAGTAGTAGTCACATTTATCTGGGACCTATTATCATCACTACATCCAGACTGGCAAGCAATAAATAAATCATATACATTTACATCTTCAGGGTCGGCATCCCATAATCTCCACTGGAACGAAGGCGTTCTATTAGTTACAGTCGTATTTCCAGATGTTGGTATTAATAATTCAACTTGCGGCACATAATTGCTTATTTGTACACTACTTGAATTTACAAATCTGCCATACCAATAGTCGTCGTAAGGAGCTGCTGAACACGTCCAGTTATCGTAATTTTTCAGTCCTGTTACTAATTTACTTGATCCTGTAGATGTACCATTATTTGTAGTAACCAAAGAATCGAATGATGTATTTCTAAGGTCGTTCTTATACCAAGTAAAGTTCACCTGCAATGTAGTTTGTTCGCTATCAAGCGGAGTTGCTGTGCAATTTAAACTACTATTGGCATATGCAACTATCGGACTAAATACAGGAGAAATGCTAATGTTAGGAATCACAGTAAAGTTCGGTATAGTATTAATAACCATACTAATGTTAAACTGCATATTGTTAGTTATATTAAACACAGAACTGTAATTCTGCACAGTTAGCAGTGAAGTATTGGCATCTATAGTATAATTAGTGTAGTATTCACCACCAGAACTTTTTTGTACGTACTCGGTAACATTTTTTCTTGGTACAAGTCCATTACCAGCAACCAAATCAGAAAAGTAATAAGTGCCGGTCCTATTATAGGTAGTAACATTAGTATTTTGTGCTAATGTATTATTGGAATAAGTAACATTCACGTCTAAATACCATTGTACATAAACAAAGCCTGAGCTTGTTACAAGCGTACTTGACTTATTAAAGCTCACATTCAAATAATAAGTAAAATTAGAGCCACTGCTTACTATATCAGATCCATTAGTGGCGTTTAATATAGAATCTACTATTTTGTTATTAGAACTATTAAGATTTATATTAGTGGAGTTTGCTCCACGATTTCCTGACTTAGCCCTTACATTTATAATGTAATTATCATCAGATTTGACAAATCCAATTGCTGTCTGATTAAACAGAATATCATTATCACTAACTGTGTTATTGTGAGATTTACCAAATGAAATGCCCGAGCCGTCATTTGAATTCCCTGTTATGATATTAGACTTCTCTATTAAGTTATATAATGAATCAACAATGTTAATTGTATTTGTTATCGAACTCGAGAGATTATTACCATATATCGTATTATTAGATGAATTCTGAAACAAAATGTTTACATTAGCCGTAGATATTATATTGTAGCTTATATTAGAAATATTTGTTCTTAAAAGAGATAATCCACCTATATTTGGGGTATCAGAGACATCTATTCTATTGCTGTTTATTGTAATATTTTTGGATTCTCGTAAGGTTATTCCATTACTTTTATTTATTATAAGCACATTTTTTTCCAAAGTGATGTTAGTATTATTTTCTGCATAAATGGTAATAGCAGATATTGTTAATGGATTCCAGAAATAATTTTGTATTAAAGAACTATTTTCTATATTTAACAAAACGATATTTCTTAAACTATCACTAGAAGTTATGTTCATCACATTACCCTGAAAGCTTAGATTACTGTTATAGAAATAAATTGTTAAATTTCTGAATGAATTATTTACTAAAACACTTGTACCATTTAAATCAAAACCATTGCTTCCGAAAACATTATTTTGAGAACCGAATAATTCCGCATAAGAATTCTTCATTATAAAGGTGGAATTATACAACGCTATTAAATTTGCTTTCAAGTAACTACCACTATTAGTCCAACTGCATCCTTGTTGGTTAGTACATGAAGTTTGATCAGTAAATGTACTGCAAGCGCTAGGAGTTCCTGTACATTGTCCTAAGCCTTCATCCCAAGTGCATCCTTGCTGAGCAGTACAACTAGGTTCATCATTAAACGTACCACATCCAGAAGGTGTTCCGCTACATATAGTAGGATTTGTGACATTAAGCCTACTCCTATCATTTATAGTGTTGTTAT
>JACPNH010000045.1 GCA_016185565.1 Candidatus Woesearchaeota archaeon
AGTGCTTATCGCTTCTTGAGCGGTTTTAGGGCTTATATGCATATTTATAAAACTGTCCGCGCGAGCATTGAAACGTGAAAAGTGAAATACGACTTTATGTGCAAAGCCAAGATTATAGAAAACTTTAAATAGAAACTTACCAAATTTTATAGTGTGATAAAACAAGAGTACAAAGAGCAGATTGGTAGTTTAAATGAGTATGTTGCATTAGCTCTAGTTTCTGCAAAAAATTACCAAGAAATAAATCTTGAATTTATAAAAACTCTTGTAAACGATCAAAAAACTCCCGGAGTTTATGTAACATTAAATAAGCCATATAAAACCTTAAAGGCTTTATTTGAAAAAAGAGATATCGATATTTCCTTGATAATATTTATTGATTCTATTACACCGCAAGAAGAGATTAAAAAAACAAAGGATTGTCTTTTTATTGGAAGCCCTGAAAAACTAAGCGACATCTCTATTGCAATGGACCAAGCAGTTCGTGCAATTCCATCTGGACTCAAATTTGTTTTTTTTGACAGTCTAAGCACATTGCTTATTTATCATAATGTTGCAGTAATAGCAAAATTTATACATTTTCTTTCCACTAAAATGCGTGAGTGGAGTGTTAAAGGCATTATAATAAGCCTAGAAAGCGATTCAAACAAAGAACTTATTACTCAATTATCACAATTTTGTGACCTGACATTTGAAATAAGATGAATAAGATACCATTAATAATAATTGAAATTATTGCAATAGTCTTTGGAATTTTAGCAATCATAAAATTAATCCCAGATAAAGAGATTATTGTTGGACTTTTGTCATTGTCTTTTGGGATTCTTGCTATAATTTGGAGTTTTATTGCCCTGACTAGTCTGTCTAAGGGAAGCTCTTTAAAGGCATATGTTAATCTTTATTTACTGGCCTTATTGTCATTAGTATTATTCTCATTGTGGCATACATTAGTCAGAACAAACAAATTGGAGGGTGCTTTGATTTATCCAGAATATATATTTATCTCTCTTGCATATATCATATTTGTGATTGCCTCATACAAGGTATATAAGTTTAGTAAGGAATTTGGATTTAAAGAAAAAACTTCTGAAATAAAAAAGAAACTCTCAAAATAACTAACCTAAGTCATGCTTTTTTCTGAATTTTTCAGCACATCTTTGCGAGCAGAATTTATAAGTTTTCTTGCCAAATTCAATTTCAACAGTATCCTCATATCCTATCAAAACTTTTCCGCATTTATTACAGACTTCTGTGTCCTCTTCATCATAACCTTTCATAAAACCTTCTTCTAGCTCGTCTATCTCATCATCCTCAGAAGCCTCTTCTAAGTACTCATCGCCATAAATGCTGTCTTCTTCCTCTTCCTCATAAGCCATAAAACATGCGAAAAATTAACTATATTTAAATTTTTCTCTTTTCTTTTAAGAATTTGTAACCTTATCACGACAGTAATAATTCTCCAAAAAACCTAATCCGCATCCTAATAACTAAAAATCACAGCTTAAGTCTCCTTTTTTGGGAAATTTACGGCTTAAAACAATACTGCTAACAAGAAGAATATTAATAAAATTTATATAGTATATACCATAAAAAGATTATAAAACAAAAAAGAGGTTAATATGCCAGAACTTAGAAAACACTATTTTCTAGACCATTGGGTGATAATATCAGAAAAACGTGGTAAAAGACCAGACTTAAACAAAAAAACTGCTAGCATTAACAAAAACAAAGCCATAGACAAGACATGTTTTTTCTGTATGGGCAATGAAAATCTAACCCCCCCCGAAATATATAGCATAAAAAAAAATAACAAATGGCTCATAAGAGTGGTAAATAACCCCTTCCCTGCTGTAGAAACTAAAATAAGAAATAAGATACAACTAAAAAAATCCTCTCTCTCCCCTCTTTTAAATTCAAAAACAGCTTATGGGTATCATGAGGTTATTATTGATTCAAATAAACACAATAAAAACCTAGAAGACTATCCAAAAGAACATCTAAAACAGCTATTTGACGTTTTTATAAAAAGGATTGCTAAAATAAGCAAAGAAAAGAATATCGGATATGTAGGCATTTTCAAGAATCACAAAAAAGAGGCAGGAGCTTCAATTCCGCATTCTCATTGCCAATTAATTGCATATAATGAATTTCCTGAAAAAATATCTGAAGAAATAAAAACCTCAAAAAAATTTAAATCTTGCATCTATTGCAAAATTCTTGCAATGGAATCAAAAAGCCCCAGATTATGCTTTAAAAATAAAACCTTTATTGCTTTTGCGCCATTTGCTTCCCAGTTTCCTTATGAAATAACATTTCTTCCAAAAAGGCATGCAAGCTCTATCATTGATTTAAATTCAAAAGAACTTGCTGATTTAGCAGACCTATTAAAAAAAACCTTGCAAAAATTAAAAAAATTAGATGCTGCATACAATTTTTACTTGCATAACTTTCCTGAAAATAAAAAATATCACTTCCACTTGAAGATAACACCAAGGATTACTACTCTTGGAGGATTTGAACTAGAAACAGGAACTATAATCAATACCATACTCCCTGAAAATGCGGCGAAGTTCTACAAAAAATGACTGGAATCTTTAGAGCAGATGATATAAGAGGAAAATTTGGCGCAGATTTAACAATAGAAAACGCAAAAAAAATAGGTTATGCAATCAATAAATATGTCAAAAGCGATAAATTAATTTTGGCTTATGACAACAGACTTTCAAGCCCAAAACTAAAAAAAGCATTGATTTCAGAGCTTGATAAAACCATTATAGTAATAGGTCAAGTTCCTACGCCTGTTTTTTATTTTGTTCTTGATCTGTACAAAAAATACTATGGCGTTATGGTTACAGCTTCTCATTTAAGCAAGGAATTTAATGGCTTTAAAATAAACAGAGGCTCATGGGCCCTAACTTATTCTACTGGCATCAAAAAAATAGAATTGCTTGCTGAAAAATACCAACTTAAAAAGCACAAGCATAAGGTAATTAAGCGAAATATGAATAATGCATATTTTTCTTTTATTCTTCCAAAAATCAAGCTTAAAAAAAGATTGACTGTTGCTGTAGATGGCGGAAATGGGGTAGCAGGTCCATTCTTAGTCAGAGCCCTAAAAAAGCTAAATTGCAAGGTAATTGAACTTCATTGCAATCCTAATCCTAATTTTCCATATCATACAGCCAATCCTCTAATAAACAAAAATGTTCAAGATCTTCAAGGATTAATAAAAAAAACTAAAGTAGATATCGGCATTGCCCTTGATGGTGATGGCGACAGAATAAGAATAATAAGCCCTAAAGCAGAAATACTGGATAATGAAGTTGTTATAAGTTTGCTTGCAAAGTACGTTCTTTCTAAAAGACCAAAATCAAATATTGTTTATTCTAGTATTTGTTCAGATCTTGTAAAAACTATGGTAAAAAAATGCAATGGCACTCCAATAATGGAAAAAGTGGGGCATTCTTTTATGAAAAACACTAGTATTAAAAAAAAGGCAGAGCTATGGGGCGAGTATTCAGGACATTTTGGGTTTAAAGAAATTAATTATAATGATGACGGAATTTATGCAGCCTTAAAATTATGCGAACTTATTTCAAAATATCCAGAATTCTGGCAAGAAGCAAGGCTACTTTCAAAAATGTACATTGCGCCAGCAGAACTCAGAATTAAGGTAAAAGAATCTCAAAAAGCCATTATAATGAGAAATTTTTTTAACTTGTTTAAAAAATATAAAAAATCAAGAAAAGATGGTCTAAGAATTTATTTTAGTAAGGATTCATGGGCCTTAATTAGGCCTTCAAACACAGAATCAGTCATTTCAATACGCTTTCAAGCTAAAAATAAAACCGAATTAAAATTAATTAATGTTTTAATCAAAAAATCATTAAAAAATTCTATAAAAAGTAAGCAAAAAAATTAAATTTTTGAAATTAAAGCCAAATTATCTAAAGAAAAAGGAAAAATATATAAGTTAGCTCTGTTTTCTATATTACACTTAGAAAGAGGCTGAGATTTTTGAAAGTACTAATGTTTGGTTGGGAATTTCCACCCTTGAATAGCGGTGGCCTTGGAACAGCTTGCTATGGCTTAACTAAAGCCCTAAGCAGTAAAGGCGTTAAAATTACATTTGTTCTTCCTAAAAGCCAAGAAAGCATCAAAGTAGATTTTATGAAGATTCTTATTGCCAATAACATTTCAAATGTCGACCTTAAGTTCATAGATTCTTTATTAAGCCCTTATATAAGTTATGAAGAATATGACAAAGATTTATCAAAATTAAAGGAAGAACTTAAGGATACATTTAACACAAACCCAGAGCATCTCATTTATGGAAATAACCTTTTCAAAGAAGTTATAAGATACACAAAAGAAGCTGAAAAAATTGCAGTTCAAGAAGACTATGACATTATACATTGCCATGACTGGATGACTTTTGGAGCAGGCATAAAAGCAAAACGCATTTCTAGGCTTTCTGGAAAAGTTAAGCCCTTAATACTGCATGTCCATGCCACAGAGTTCGATAGGACCGGCGGCAATCCTAATCAAATAATCTATGAAATAGAGAAATTTGGGATGGAGAGTGCAGATCATATTATTACAGTAAGCAACTACACAAAAAACCTTATTTCATATAAGTACGGCATTTCTAAAGAGAAGATCTCTGTTGTGTATAATGGCCTTGAAGCTAATGAAATTTCCTTAAACGAAACATTCAATTTAAAAAAACACTATAAAATTGTACTTTACCTAGGCAGGATTACATTACAAAAAGGTCCGGATTGGTTCTTAAAGGTAGCAAAGAAAGTTTCTGATAAAAATGATGATATTAAGTTTGTAATAGCAGGAAATGGAGATATGTTTCCAAGAATTGTAGAAGAATCAGCATATTTAGGAATAGCAAACAGTGTATTCTTTACGAATTTTTTACGAGGCATTGACATAGACAGGGCTTATGAAATGGCTGATTTATATGTAATGCCAAGTGTTTCAGAGCCTTTTGGCATTACAGCGTTAGAAGCTTTAAACAAAAAAACCCCTATAATAGTAAGCAAACAATCTGGAGTTGCAGAGGTCATTAATAATTGCTATAAGATTGATTTCTGGGACACTTGGAAAATAGCCGATTCAATAATTGAAATTCTTCATAACGAAGATCTACACAAAAGACTAAGTGAAAATGGCTATGAAGAAGTAAAAAAACTGACTTGGGATACTGCAGCAGATTCTTGCCTAGAAGTCTATAATAAATTTATAATAAATGGAGGAATTCATAATGGTTAGTGTATGCTTTTATTTTCAGTTGCATCAGCCATACAGGCTTAGAAACTATCAGGTATTTGAAATAGGCAATAGCAATCATTACTATGACAATGAAAAAAACCTGGGCATATTAAACAAAATAAAAAATAAATGTTATACCCCCACAAACAAGTTAATACTAGACTTAATATACAAAACAAACGGAGAGCTTAAAGTGTCATATTCAATCACAGGAATTTTGCTTGAACAACTCTCCAATAATGCCCCTGAAGTGATACAAAGCTTCCAAGACCTTGCTAAAACAGGCTGTGTCGAATTCTTGTCTGAAACTTACCATCATACTCTTGCTTATTTGTATTCAAAAAAAGAATTCAAAAAACAAATATTTATGCACAAAAAATTAATAAGAAAATTATTTCATAAAAATCCTAGAGTATTTAGAAATACTGAGCTTATTTATAATAATGAAATTGCCTCTTACATAGAAAGTCTAGGGTACAAAGGAATTTTAGCTGAGGGAGCAGATCATATTTTGCAATGGCGCAGTCCGAATTTCGTTTACAAGCCAGTAAACTGCAATAACATAAAATTGCTACTAAAAAACTACAGGTTAAGTGATGATATAGCATTCAGATTCTCTAGCAAATCATGGCTGGAATATCCCTTAACGGCTCCAAAATTTGCACAGTGGATTAATGCAATTAATGGAAATGGAAATATAGTAAATTTATTTATGGATTATGAAACTTTTGGCGAGCATCAATGGGCAGATACCGGAATCTTTAATTTCCTTGAGCACTTGCCGTCTGAAATTCTTAAAAATCCCCATAATAATTTCATCACTCCAAGCAAAGCAATTAGGCAATATAATGCAGTTTCTGATCTTGACATCCATAGTATAATTTCTTGGGCTGATATTGAACGAGATTTAAGTGCATGGCTAGGCAATGATATGCAAAAATTCGCTCTTTCCAAATTATATGCTCTAGAAAAACAAGTCAAAAAAACAAAAGACAGAGCAATTTTAGAAGACTGGCGTAAGCTTCAAGCTTCAGATTTATTCTATTATATGTGCACAAAATGGTTTAATGATGGCGATGTCCATAAATACTTCAATCCTTATAACAGTCCTCATGAGGCATTTATTGCTTTTATGAACATTCTTGAGGACTTAAATCTTAGAACTAAAACAAAAAAGGAGGTAATTGTAATATGATAAAGCGCAAAAGAACAAAAAAACATGAAGCAACCAGAATATTACAAAACGTGTCAGAAGACAAGGCATTCTGGGTTAGTAACGGAGCAGTTTTAAGAAATTTACATGATCTAGCTCAAGTGCTAGAAACTATAAACCATGAAAACTACAACCATCATGTAAACTATGAAAAAAATGATTTCAGCAACTGGCTTCGAGATGTGGTAAGAGATGAAATACTAGCAAAAGAAATTATTCATGCTAGAAACAAAGAAAGTGCTACAAAAAAAGTCAAAGAAAGAATAGAACTTTTAAAAGGAATGTTACCTAATGCCTAAAGCTGATTTCCTTATTGAAGTATCTTGGGAAGTATGCAATAAAGTTGGTGGGATTTACACAGTTATAGAAACAAAAGTAAATGAAATTATAAAGGAATATGGGCAGAATTATTTGTTAATAGGACCTTATTTAAACCAGAATCATTCCCTATTCCAAGAAAAGGCTCCTCCACCAGAACTAGAAGCAATATTCAATGATCTAAAAAAACAAGGTATTATCTGTCATTTCGGAAAATGGTCTATCTTCGGGGAGCCGAAAGTAGTTTTAATAGATTTCTTCAACTATGCTTACTTAAACAATCCGATTAAAACAGAGCTTTGGGACGACTTTAAAATCGATTCTCTTGGCACAAATTTTTATGATTTTGACCAGCCAATCTTGTGGGGTAATGCCGCCGGTAAATTTATTCAAGAATATGCAAAAACCCTAAATAATAGAGTAGCAGTTCAATTTCATGAATGGCTTACCTCATCTGCTTTGCTCTATTTAAAGAAAAATAATGTAAAAATTGCCAAGCTGTTTACAGCTCATGCCACCGTTCTTGGCAGAGTAATGGCAATGAACAACATTGAAATATACAATAATATTAAATCCTTTGATCCTTTGAAAGAATCATACAGATATAATGTCCAAGCCAAATTCTTGGCAGAAAAGGCTGCTGCATTAAATGCAGATATTTTTACAACCATAAGTGAAATAACAGCTCTAGAATGTCAATATTTCCTTGGAAGAAAGCCAGATTTATTGTTGCCTAATGGTCTTAATTTGGAAAAATTCCCTACTGCAGAAGAGGCCGCCATTAAGCATCAAATCTACCGTGAAAAGATTAGAGAATTTATTTTACTGTATTTTTTCCCGCATTACACATTTGAACTTGAACACACTTTAATATACTTTATCTCAGGAAGATATGAATTCCATAATAAAGGGATTGACCTGTTAATAGAATCTTTGGCAAGACTAAACAATAAGCTTAAGGAAGAAAATTCGCAAAGAACTATTGTAGTGTTCTTCTGGGTTCCAAGCGGTACAGTAAGGATTAAGCCAGAAATTCTTGAGAACAAGGCTTATTATGAAGACATAAAAAACAGTATAGAAGAAAATTTCTCTGATGTTAAGCACAGGATAACAAGGAACCTAATTTCAAAAATTAACGTGCAGCTTACAGACTTATTCTTGAAGGATGAAATCTTTGAAATTGACAACAAAATCAATAAGTTAAAAAAATCAGGACTGCCTGCATTAAGCACCCATGATATTGTAAATGAAGACAATGACACAATAATTAATGCATTTAAAAAATTTGATCTGACTAACAAGCCTGAAGACAAAGTGAAGGTAATTTTCTACCCTATTTACTTAAATGGGGCTGATAGACTACTTGACCTTGAGTATAGAGAAGCCATGATGGGCGCTCATCTAGGAATATTCCCTAGTTATTACGAGCCATGGGGCTACACTCCTTTAGAAACAGCAGCATTGGGAGTAGCAGCAATAACCTCAGATTTAGGCGGTTTTGGACAATTTCTTAACAGTAAGCATGTTCAACATAAAAATCCTGGAATCTTTGTTTTGAATATGCTAAATAAAAGCAAGCAAGAAAGAATAAATGAAATTTACAACACTGTTTATTATTTCTCAAATCTTTCAAGAGAGGATCGCATCAAAAACAAGCTTGAGTCAAAAAATCTTGCTTCTCTAGTTGACTGGAAGAAGCTAATAAAGTACTACATAAAAGCCCATGACAAGGCCATAGACAAGGTGTTTCAATGAAAATAATCCATAAATTTAAAAACAAAAAAATAGAAAATGAAAGTGATGACCCCGGATTTATAATTACAAATAGGAATGGGAGCTATTTTTCAGCAGCCTTAAACAATTCAAGATATGATGGATTTTTTATTTTCGAGAATGAAGAAATGTACAAAATTCTTGACGAAATAATAGTAAACCGTCCAATAAATGCCTTAATCAACAAATTTTCTAGCATTGCACTAGAAAGAGAAAACCTATTACAAGATATTCATATGTTCAAGAACTTTAATTCTTTAGTATGCTTGTTTGACAAATTTACAGTAATAGAACTTTTGCTTGACGTAAAAAAATCGTACGATAATAGAAATTTCGGTCGTTATTACAAAGTATATGAAGAAGACAACAAAATAATAGTGCACTTTGATAAAAAAACCTCCGGGCTTGAAAATGAGCCAGAAGGTCGTGATGAATATTCGATGTATATTGTGATTAATATTGCCACTTATTCTACACCAGGGCAATGGATTAAAAGAGCTTATTCCTATGACAAATCCAGAAACTCTCTGCCTTATGAAAGGCATATATATCATGGTTTAAAGACCATCACAAAAAAGCTAATAATTTCTGCTTCCCTAAACAAAAACAAAGCCATAAAAGAAAATGATTTTATTTTGAAAAATTTAGATGGTTTGACAAAAAAACATGAAAAATACATATCTAATCTATTGAATAAATTTAATCACAAAAACAAAGAAATTGATTTTTCATTGAAATGTAGCACTAATGCTCTTGATCAATTAACAGCAGACCAAGGAATTTTGGCTGGATTGCCATGGTTTTTCCAGTATTGGGCAAGGGATGAACTATTTTCATTAAAAGCATGTTCATTGTTTAATAAAAGCCTGGCCATACAAGTCTTAAACAAACACACAGAAACTTTAGTCAGGAAAGGCAATATTTATTCAAACAAATATTCTAATTTGACAGCCAAAGATGCTACCCCCCTATTAGCATTAAGGGCTGATGAGATAAAAAATGGAAACTACAAAATAATTCTATACCTTAACAACCCCGTGAAATATAGTATACCTATTGAAAATAACGCACTTGAAACATGGATGGACACTGCTTCAGGAAATGACAATAGAAGTGGAGTAAGAATAGAAATACAGGCAATGTACTTAAGAGTTTTTTCTATATTATACGGGTTAACTAAAGATAAAAGATACAAGGATCTTGAAAAAAATCTAACTGCATATATAAGAAAGAATCTCTTTAGAGGGAAAAAATTAAAAGACGGCCTAAATGACGAAACTACCAGGCCAAATATTTTCCTAGCTTATTATTTCTATCCTGATTTACTTTCAAAAAAAGAATGGATTACTACATTTAATAGTTCCCTACCGAACATCTGGAATAATTGGGGCGGTTTCTCGAGCATTGAGAAATCTTCCCCATTGTTCCAGCCAAATTATACCGGAGAAAA
>JACPNH010000049.1 GCA_016185565.1 Candidatus Woesearchaeota archaeon
TAATAATATCTTTTTCTTTATTAGATTTTGGTAGTCCTAACATCATATGGGCTGTGATTTTTAAAAAAGAATCTTTTAATAGTTGAAAAGATTTTTTCGAATCTTCAATAGTATGACCCCTATTTGTATATTTCAAAATATCATTATATAATGTTTGCACGCCAACTTCCACCCTAGTAGTACCTAATTCTAACATTTTATTTATATGTTCTTGAAAACACCAATCTGGCTTGGTTTCTATGGTAAGGCCGATGCACCTAATTTTTGCTGTTTCATTCTTAGTCTGTTCTTGTTCAAGACTGCATTGTTTTTTAAGCATCAAAATCTTTTCTTGAATCCTTTTGGTTCTGGATTCGTCCCTTATGCTTCCTGGAAGTTCAAAGAACTCCTTGAATTTTTGAAAGTTGAATTTTCCATCATCAAAGAACATTTCAGAAAAATCGTTCATTGCCTTAAATATGTTTTTAACAACGTCTTCCTGGTATTCATCAGGAAAGCTTGGAAAAGTGCCGCCTTGGATAATTACTTCTGCCTTATCAGGAACTTGGTTTAATAAAAGATATTGCTCGATTCTGTTAAATACAATTAAGTATGGATCATAACTGGCCCGAATTGCCCTCATCGTGCTTGGCTCATTTCCGGTATATGACATAGGAACATTTCCAAAATAAGAACCTGGACCGCCTGGGCAGAAGGTGCATTTTCCATGCTTACAAGAGATTGGCTTTGTCATCACAGCTATTGGAGCAACCCCTGATAAAGTTCTTACTGGCTTTGTTTTCAATATTTCACTGAATCTTGCTTTCTCTTTTTCGTTTAAGTTCTCTAAAAGCTCTATATTAGTGGGGATCTTTTTCAGCTTGTATTTCTTGACTACTTCAATTTTTATGGAGTTCAATTTATCGGCATTTTCGTTTGCCTTTTCGAGAATCTCCAGATATGCCTGTTTTATCATGATAAAGTTAAGTAGATGTAGTGTTTATAAAAATTACTTTACCATTACAAATTAGCCAAAAAATAAATTTGGGAGATGATGTAGCGGGAATTTTTAGAAACGTTTATAAATTATACCAAGGTTTTTAAATGGAATGGTAAAAAATGCAGTAATAGAAAAAAAACCTGCATCTATATTTAAAAGGGGTTTTGCATATATAATAGACGTGTTAATAATAGATTTAATTATAGTATTGCCTTTCAACAAAACAATTAAAAACTTACAAGGAACTGACACATTTAATTTTTATTACAATTTTCAGTATCTCCTAGACAACCCAGAAAAAACAGCACAGTTAGCATTTATAGGCATAATAGTCGCAGTATTAAGCATTGCATACTGGACAATACTTGAGTTTAGACTAAGACAGAGCATAGGCAAAATATTAATGAACATAAAAGTTATGTCAAAAAAGAAAGGTTTTTCAATAACACAGTGCCTAGTAAGAAATATAAGCAAGGCGATAACACTTTTATTTTTATTTGATGTTATATATTTATTAATAAACAAGGACAAGAATCAAAGATATTTCGAAAAGATATCTGATACAATAGTAATAGAAGAGGTCATCAAAATATGAAAAGGTGGAAAACTGTAATCATTGTAGTAATAGTAATTGGGGCAATTAGTTTTTTGCTTTCAGGCTTTTTTAGTGATTTTAACACTGTAAAAATAGGAAATAGAATTGCTCTTATTCCATTATACGGGCCAATAACATTAGATGGAAATAAGGGCTTCTTTGATTTTTATGGAATATCTACAAACAATATTCTAGATGCATTAAAAAAAGCAGAGGAAGATCCTGGCATTAAAGGAATCGTTCTTGAGATTAACAGTCCTGGCGGCACAGTAGTTGCTAGCGAGGAAATTGCAAATGCCGTAAATAAGATAAAAAAGCCCGTTGTTGCATGGATTAGAGAAGAGGGGGCTTCTGGAGCGTATTGGATTGCTTCAAGCGCTGATTACATTATAGCTGATCCTTTAAGCATAACTGGAAGCATAGGTGTTATAGGAAGTTATCTTGAATTTGCAGATTTGCTAGAAAAATATGGCGTAAAATACCAACAACTGACCTCTGGCGAATTTAAGGACACTGGAAGTCCTTTCAAAAAGCTGAGCGAGAAAGAAAATGAGTTATTACAAAGCAAAATAAACAAAATTCATGAATTCTTTATTGAGGAAGTGTCAAAAAATAGAAATATGAGTAAAACAAAAATAAGTGAGATTGCAAATGGTGCTTTTTATCTAGGGATAGAGGCAAAAGAGCTTGGACTTGTGGATGAACTCGGCGGAAAAGAGGAAGCAATAAATAAAGTAAAAGAACTCGCTGGCATTAAAGAAGCCAGCATTGTAACCTACCAGAAAAGGTCTTCTATATTTGACTTGTTCAGCAATACTATAGCTTATAGTTCTTTTTATATAGGCAAAGGCATTTCATACGGATTAAATGAGCAGGTAAACAGAAATAATTTCGAATTCAGGACATAGAAATGATGAATAGGGAAGGATTAATAGAAACAATAAAGAATTTCCATGATGAAATTTATCGCGAGAATTATTCACATTTAATAGGACTAAAAGAAGACCTTAATGAAACTAAAATATATAGCAAATATCAATATCTTTTCACAAAAGAAAATATAAAATTTCTTAAAGATTTGGTGGCAAAGTCTACAGCCTTAGAAAAAAGAAAAAATAACTATCTTATTGGGTATGTGATTGGAAATTTCGTGGGGCAAAAATTAAGTAAAATAAGCGATGAGGCAGCTGCTTTCGAGGCGAAGGCATTTGTAGAGTTCAAGGGAAATAAAATTCCTTATAGGGGATTAACAAAAATAATGAACAATGAAGACAATAAAGAAAATCGGGATCTGCTTTATGAAGCCCAAAAACCCATAAAACTTAAATTGCTAGATTACAATATAAAGTACTTGAAACAAGAATTAAAGCTTCTAAATGATTTGGGGTATAAAAGTTATATTGAACTTAACTCTGCAATAAAAGAGGTTGATTATTTCAAGCTCAGAGATGAGTTAAAAGCTTTCTTAGTAGAAACTGATGAAAAATTCACTGTTTTAATCCATGAGGCAATGAAAAGCATCAATGTAAACACAGATGATGCAAGGAATTATGACTGGGGCTATTATGCAAGGCATAAGGAATTTGACGGGGCATTTCCTAAGGAAAATGTTATTAGCACTTTAAAGAAAACATTGCTTGGAATTGGTTTTAATCTTGACATACAAAAAAATATTGAACTAGACATAGAAGAAAGGGAAAAGAAAGTGCCAAGGGCCTTTATGATGCCAATCAAAGTTCCGGATGAAATTAAACTGGTAATTAAGCCTAACGGAGGTTATGAGGATTATAATGCAATATTGCATGAAGCTGGCCATGCGGAGCATTATGCTCATGTAAATCCTGACCTAGACTATGAATTCAAGCATTTTGGAGACCATAGCGTTACTGAAATCTTTTCTTTCTTATTTGATAATTTGATGCAAGATCCAAATTGGCTTAAAATCCATACAAGAATGAACAATCAAGAAATTGAAAAATTTGTAAAAGAAAACTATCTACAGGACTTGTTTATGTTTAGAAGGTATATAGCCAAGTTAATCTATGAATTGAAATTATTCAGCGATGACTTAAGGAAACTAGACAGCAATTTCAACCCAGCAAAGGGCTATTACAAGAATTTTGGAGAGTGTTATAGCGACATTTTAAGCAAGGCAACTAAGGTAAAATATCCCAAAAGCTCCTATTTAATAGACTTAGACGGAGGGTTTTATGTTGCGGATTACTTAAGGGCCTGGATTGGGGAAAGGCAATTAAGACACAAACTAAAACAAGATTATGGTACAGAATGGTTTAAAAACAAGAAAGCAGGAGAATTTTTAAAAAAACTATATTCTCTTGGAAATAGCAAGCATATAAATGAATTAATGCAGGAATCTGGATTTAAAGGTCTTGACACAATTTATATTTTTAGAGATTTTAAGGATTTCTTGGACAAGGCTTAATTAATTATTATTTATATTATCTGGGATTATAATTTTTAATAACATTTTTACTTTGCCCTTTGGAATAATTTATTTAGTGATAAATGATATTATTTTATGGTATCTTGGCTTTAACAAAGAAGTAAAAAAGGCTTTTGTATAAAATATTGTGGTATTATGACAAAATAAGAAGAAATAAAGCAGTTAATAAACCTTTACTAAAAATTTAAAAAATAAAAAGGCTTATTTTTCGCGCGCCGAACATACCCCGAAAGCGAGCCCACCCCTGACATCACCATGGTTGAAGCCAAAGACTCCAAGCCAACGACCAAGGTACCGACTGGAATACAGAGCGGAAACTCCCTCCAGTCTCTGGTTGACTGACTTATAACTATATAAACAAGGTTCTTGTTCAAACTTGTCAGCAACTTCAGCTAACTTCTCAGCCCCTTCCTCGCCTGCTAATGCAATTACATAAGGATTCTTGCTTAATTTCATTGAAGACATAGATCCAGTTTCATAGCCAAAAGGAACAAATCTTACACTAGGATCACTTGCCTCTAGCTTTCTTTCTAGCTCGCTTTCAGTCATATTAGGAATTCCACCTTTTGGTTGTGGGTAAATATAAACTCCTTTTCCAGGCAGATACAGATTTTTTTCAAAAACCCATAGCCATCTGTCTTTCATTATTTGCTTGATTTCTGTGCTGTATTTGTCATCAGAATTAAATGCTGTGTGTACTAAAGAGGCTGTTTCTGCCATTGTTGGTCTTTGCAATCCAGCTGCATCTATTTGTTCTCCAACTTGTGCATAAGTATTCGGTCCATAAGAAGGAGCTACAAAAGTTAAATCTCTTCCATTATGATCAGTAGTTAATTCAGTTCTACCTTCTTTTACTCTTAAAGTTTTAGTTTGTGTTTGAGTCATTTTATTGTTTTGCCTCTCTATTTGTTTAATTTCTATGTAAAACTGAAGTATTTACTTATTTATAAAGCTTTCTATTTGTTACTACTTTTTAAAGGTAATAAAACGATACATTTATATATTTTACCATATACATTTTAAATGGGGGTAAGTGTTTGTATGAAAAAATTACCAATATTGTTAATATCAGTAATAATAATAAATATTGTACTGTTTGGACTTATTGCGAATATTGTGTATAGTGAATACCTTAACAATGGAAAACAATTGCCATATTTTTCTGCAGTCAAGAAAGACAGCCCCCAAGACATAGTTAAAGAAGACCAGATTATTGTAACTAAAGACAACATAGTAATAAATATTAAAGGTGCAGAGTGGAGCAAGTATGCAGACACCAATTCTATGGAGCCTGTAATAAGCTCTAGGGCAAATGGCCTTGAAATAGTCCCAAAATGCGAAAATATAAAGTCTGGAGACATAATAGTTTATGAGCCTAACTTCACAAATGGATTGATTGTGCATAGAGTGATTAATGTAACTGAAGACAAAGAAGGCCTATTTTTTACTTTAAAGGGAGATAACAATCCCATATCAGACCCAGAAAAAGTAAGATGCTCTCAAATTAAATATCAGGTTATTGGAATAATATACTAAAATAACGAAAAACTTATATACGATTTGCACATCTCATATTTAAAATTCTTAGGTATCTTTAAAGAAGCCTATACAGAAAAATATAGTAACAATGATTTCGAGAAGAAAATTTTTACAATTAACAGGTGCGACTGTTGTAAGCTTAGCAGCTAGTACTGCTTATACTGACTTGTTCCACCACCCTCTGCCATATCTTGATGAAAACAGAAGAACTGAAAAAAGAGTGTATGGAAGTAACCTCTATGAATTGCATCCAGCAAGAGCTGTTGCAGCATTAGAAAATGATGAAGAATCTGTAAAAATTTTTGATAGTTTAATAGACCTACTAGAAGACAGCCTTAACTCTGCCTACGAATACAAGAGCAGAGAAGATTATCTTGTAAATACAGTATTAGAATACTCTAGAAGATTTTCCAGAAAGACTGCAACAAGAAAAGAGATTAATGTAATAAACAATGGAATACTTTTACCAAGAATTATTGGGTTAAGAGATATAATAAAACAATTAACACAATTTGCATTCTATAGTCTAGAAGGCAGGCATGATACATATCTTGGAATAGGAAATGAGAGATTTGCGATTCCTGAATCTTATTTCCCTACTCTAAAAAGCTACGAATCAAAGACTAAGGCCCTAAGAATATCTAGATCTTCAGAAGACAATGCTAAAAGACTTGTAGCCAATACAATCTATAATTTATCAGCAAACATAAAACATATCATAGATGTTGCATCGGAAGAGAATGTACTATTAAACATACTGCTTGGTATAGCAACACTAGAATCTCTTGGAAACCAGTATAGCGTAGGAGTCGTTGGTGAAGTTGGAATGTTCCAGATAAGGCCTGATGTTTCCGAACTTGTGGCAAGAAAATATTCAGATAAATTTCAATTATCTTCACCACAGGAAGCACTAGAAAACATAGTAAGATATCCAGATCTAAATGCAAGGTTTGCAGCCATCTTGTTAAATGAGTGCAAGGTTGATTATCCAGAAATAGCACTAGCCTACCACAAAGGCCTCACTAAGTTCAAATCATTAGATGAAGAAAGTCGAAGGAACCATTGGTATGTGGAAAAATTTTGTAAAGTCTATAATGTGCTGGAAGAAAGAGCATACCTATCATAATCAACAATCACAGTATACACAATAAGTTTTATATATTAGATGTTTTATTGCCTTTTTGCAATGCATAGTTATCTTAAAATAGAAATATGCAGGACTTATTCTAGAGGTGAAAGTAAATGGATTTAAAAGAGATTAAAGAGGGCTTGACCTTTGATGATGTGTTATTAGTCCCTAAAAAAAGCCCTGTGGTATCAAGAAAAGAAATAAGCGTAGAAACAATGCTTACAGAAAAGATAAAACTAAACATACCTATAGTTTCTGCAAATATGGACACTGTAACAGAAGCAAACATGGCTATAGCAATTGCAAGACAGGGCGGTATTGGAATTATCCACAGATTTTTACCAATAGAGAAGCAAGTAGAAGAAGTTTTAAAAGTAAAACGCTCTGAATCTTTTATTATAGAAGAGCCTGTAACAATAAACCAAAATAAAACACTGAAAGATGCCAAACTTCTAATGAACACTTATGATGTTGGTGGAATTATAGTTGTAGATGACAACAACAATATTGCAGGTATTTTGACCACTCGAGACACTTTATTCCAAGAAAATTTAAGGTTAAAAGTAAGCGAGGTGATGACAAAAAAAGAAAGCCTTATCACAGCACCTTTTGGAATAACTATGGATGAGGCTAAAAAGGTATTAAGAGAAAATAGAATTGAGAAATTGCCCTTGCTTGATGGGGATGGAAAGCTCCGAGGATTAATTACAACTAAAGACATAACAAAAAAAGAAAAATACCCAAATGCAAGCAAAGATATTAAGGGAAGGCTTCTTGTAGGGGCTGCAATTGGTGTTAAAGACGATTATGTAGAAAGAGCAACTGCATTATTAAGAGTTGGTTGTGACGTTTTAGTTGTTGACATTGCTCATGGACATAGTGATACTGCAATAAAAGCAATAAAAGAAATCCGCAAGAACCTTGGAACAGTCCAAGTAATTGGAGGAAATGTAGCAACAGGCGAGGGAACTAAAGATTTGATTAAGGCTGGCGTGGATGCAGTCAAAGTAGGGGTGGGTCCCTGGTGCCGTCTGTTCAACTCGGATAGTCACAGGGGCAGGAGTTCCTCAATTAACGGCAATAATGGAATGTGCTAAAATTGCTAGTAAAGAAAATATTCCAATAATTGCTGATGGTGGTATAAGAAATTCTGGCGATATTACAAAGGCTTTAGCATCTGGAGCATCTTCAGTAATGATTGGCAGCTTGCTTGCTGGAACAGAGGAAAGTCCTGGTGCAATAATAATGAGACAAGGAAAAAGATACAAGATTTATAGAGGAATGGCATCATTTGAAGCTAACTTAAAAAGAAAACAAAAACAAAATAATAACTTTGAAATTGACACTGATTTGTTAGACATGACACCAGAAGGCGTAGAGAGTTTGGTTGCTTATAAGGGATACACATCGGAAGTCATTACACAATTAATGAATGGTTTGAAATCCGGAGTTTCATATTGTGGATCAAGAAACATTAAAGAACTGCAAAAAAATGCAGAATTCATTAAGATGAGTTTAGCTGGGTTAAGAGAAAGTTTTCCACATGATGTTGATGTTCTTAAATGATTAAACTTGATTTAAATTTAATAAAATTTTATGTCTTATAAATTTCCGTATCAGAATGAAAGGCATACCAAGCAAACCAAAATGCCTTAACAACTTGTAACTCTTGTAGTTTGTTATTACTACTATTGTCATTTAAGTCATATTCAATATCTCCAGATACCAATTTTCCATTTTTTAAAATAAATTCTTTATCATCGCGATAAAAAATCCTTGCATCGTCTATGCTTTCATCATAGACTATCAACAAATTCTTTCCATTGAAATTGTCGTTAATTATTTTTTCTCTTGCTATATCGCCCTTTAGATAAGCCTTGAATTTATTATTCACTTCGATGCCATAAATTCTTGTCTTTGGGTGGTATGTTGAATCTCTAGTGCTTATTGGAAATAAAATTTCAGCACTTGATTCATAGGTTCCATATGGATATGTATCATAATCTCTTACAAACCCCGTGTCCCTTGAAAGCACCTTTGAATTGGGGAAGCTTTTTTTCCAATCCTGCCATGAAGTTATTGTCAATGGCAGTATCTCAAGTTTTTGTTCTGCTAATTCTCCAATAATTGCTGTGCCATCCAACTGGCTCCATAGAGTATTCGTGAGTCTGTCGTACATTACCAAATCAGAATTATACAATTTTCCCGAAACTCCAAATGTTGTTTCTTGGCCATTAACAACCCTTTTGAAAACAATGCCACTTCCGCATAACGGGCAGAATGTGACTGCTACAGGCACATTTCCGATTTTATCATTTACAATCTCGTGCCAATTCAGGATTTGCTGTGGGTATGCGCGGGCATCTTTGTTGAATTCGACTCCAAAAACAACTTCATTGTCATCAAGAAATTTTTCTGCTTCTTGAACAGAAACAAATTTTGGCTTGTCTATGCTAGGGATCGCATCTCTCGGCAGCACATTTATTACATTTTCTAAAGGAACTATGTGCTTAAATCCATCTGTAACTATAATACTATTCTCTGATTTTAGATTTTCTTTATTTTTATTGGTATTGCAGCCAGAGATCAGCAATATTGCAAAAATCCCTAAAATAAATAAGATTCTCATATTCTATACAACTTTATACAACTTAGCTCTGTTAATTTTAATTTTAAAATCTATAGTAAATAGATGGTTGTGTGTTATTAAATCTTTACTTTAAATATTAAAAGAAAAACTTTATATAGTTTAACTTTTACAATATTTGTAAAACTTTAATATTTTAATATTTAAAAATGAAACATATTGTTATTGCTTTAGTGAGCGATAATCTTGATCCTATCTTTCTAGGGCTAAAAGAGTTCCTTACAGAAAGAATTATACTTATAACCAGTTCTAAGGACTACAAGATTGCAGAAAAAGCAAAGGGGGAACTTGAGAAATTCAAGATTGACGTGCAGATTAGGGAAATAAATGATAACTTGTGGGAGAATATATTTAAGATAATATCACAGATAAAAAACCAAGAAGGTGGACCTGAAAAATTGATATTGAATGTTGCTTCTGGGAAGGACCCATTAAAATGCGCTGCTATATCAGCAGCTTTCGTTAATGGAATAAAGGCTTTTGATGTCGATGAAAATAAGCCAATGCTGCTTCCTATTTTGAAATTCTCTTATTATAATATCTTGACTGACAAAAAAATGAAAATACTGCAATTGCTTTCAGAACCAAATTGTTGCAAATCACTAGAGGAAATTAGCAACAAGACAAAGATGAGCCTTCCCTTAATTAGCTACCATATTAACGGCACAAAAAAATCAGAAGGTTTAAAGCAACTTGGATTGGTGGATAGAGAAGAAAAGGGCAGTAGGGTTGAAATAAAGTTGACAACTCTAGGAAGATTACTGCTTAATGGGTATATATCAAGTTAAACTACACAAAGCTAACCTAGAGTTTTCTTTCTCCTCAAAAATCTGACTATTAGAATAATTAAAACCAACAAAACAATAAATCCGATAATATTATACAAGAATAGATTTTTTGTCAAATTTCTTTGCAGGCTATAAAAGTATTCAGTAGTCTTTAAGAAATCAAAGGCATTGATGATGTAAGTTCCTCTATACAATATCATTAATGCCCCTGCAGCAATTATTAATATGCCAGCAATAAGATTAGTTGAATGTACCCCAAAATTCCCAATCTTAAATTCTTTTCCACGTAATAGTTTCGAATTCGTAAAATTGTATTTATCCCAGAAAAATGAAAGCAAAAACAATGGCACAAAAACCCCTATGGAATACGCAAACATAAGCAATCCAGCTTTAATGTAGTTTCCAAGGACTGAGGCTATAGTCAATATTCCTGCTAAAATAGGGCCTGCACAAACATTCCACCCAAGCCCAAAAAATATTCCATACAAATAAATTCCAGAAACATCGTGCTTAAATTTTTTGTTTAGTTTTAAGAAACTAAAACCCTTCCCTAGTATAGTCAGCAATCCGAATAGAACCAAAAAAATTCCTGCTATCAAAGCTAAGTTTGAATTTTCATATTGAAATTGAGCTAGAGTATTTCCTAATTTTGCTGCTATTAACCCAAGTAATACAAAAATGGTTGTAAATCCCAAAAAGAATATAAATGTCATCTTTGTTATTTCTTTTTTTTCTTTAAATGTATAAGAGAAAAATGCTGGTATTGAAACATAACTGCATGGGCTTAGTATAGCCAATAAGCCTGCTAGAAATGCTATTAAAAAACTTAAGCTCCCTAGAAATTGCTTGGCGCTTTCCTTTTCATACTGCTGGCCTGCTATTATTGCTGGTGGCAAATGAGAGCTAGCACCTACATAATTTATGAAACTCAGAAAAAATAAAATTGCAAGTAAATAAATAAAAATTTTTCTCATATTTTTTAGCAGAGGTTAGTTTACTACCACTTTGCCTTTCATATTGCTATGGCCTTCACCGCATGGAACTGTGCACACAAAATTGAATGTTCCTTTTTGGTCTGCCACAAATTCTACAGTAACAGTTTCCCCAGGATTAATTACTTTGTTTATGTTATAACCAGCAAGTCCAAATCCGTGGGTTACATCGATGCTGTGCATCTTTAATATTACACTGTCACCTTCATTTACAGTAATTGTATCTGGAGTGTATTGCCATCTTTTTGCTTCTATGTTAAAAACCTTAGTTTCTCCTGTTGGCGGCAATGGCGGGGGGCCTATTTTATCTTTTTTTTGTGTATTTTGGGTTGTGTTACTACATGCTGCTATAAATAAAACTGATAAAATAAAAAATGCAATAAAATATTTCTTCATTTTAAGTCACCTCCTGATTAGGTTGTTGATTTGATTCCAGTTTAGGCTCTACAACTTTATTGGTATTCAAGTCTTTGTAAGGAACTTGTAATATATCTAGGTTTCTGAATATATAATAATTATCAGTTTCTATGCTACCTACTTGCGACCATGCTTCTTTTAAGGAACTATACACATCTGCCTCATTACTCATGATGATTGTTGGGGCCTTTGTTATTTTATATTTTGTTATTAATGCTTGGCCCTCTGGGCTGCTTACATCAATGGTCTTTTCATTTGACAAAAACACTCCAAAATTTAACAATATGGGCTTGTGCAATGAAACATTATAGCAAATGTTGCAACTTTTATCCGTTATATAGGTTAATTCAACTAAGCCTCTGACAGAATTGGTTAACAAATCTTTATATGGCGGAGGAGTTTGTCTTACAATATAGCTACTGTCACTTTCTATGCTCCCAAATTGTTTCCAGTTTGCGATTATCTGATTATCGATATAAGCATCTAAGTCGGAAGAAAATATCATAGTGGGAAGTTTAGTAATCTTATATTTTGTAATAAGTTCCTCAGCCTGGGTAAATTCTAGAGTTTTTTCATCTGTCATTATGACACCAGCCCTTACTAATTGAGTAATCAACGAGCTTATGTCTGAACAATCCTTACATCCGGAATCCTTGATATGAACTAGGCTTACTTTTCCAACTTCTTTGTTTAATACGAGGTCATAATAAACTGGCCTTATATCTTCAAAAACTAAGGTGTCTTCTTTTTTTATTAGCCCCATCTCTCCTGTTTTGTCTATCTCTCCTGTAACTAAAACTGTAGGTAGTTTAGTAATTTCATTTTTAGAAATCAAGGCCTTTGCCTCAGGATCAGAAAATTCAAGTGTTCTTTCGCTAGTAACATCAACATTATTGTCTTTTATTGAATCTATAACCTGATTGAGATTAAAGCAATCCTTGCAATTAGAATTTCTCAATATGGTCAGGCTTATTAATGCAGGTTTGCTTTTTTCCTTTGCTTCTGCAAGAGCTTTGGTATAGGACTTTTGTACTCCAACTATGATTATAACATTTATTAAAAGTATTATGGCCAAAACAACGCTTAAAATCAATTGGTAGTTTAATTTTGATTTTTTGATTTTTATATTTGGCTGTTGCAATGATTCTTGCACACCAATAGATTTTTCCTCTTTTTGTTTTTCTTCTGATTCTTCTGTGTTTTCCATGAAATCACTCTTTATTTTTTAGTATAATTATTTTAAAAAATCCCCCTTCAATAAAAGAAAAGAAAAATTGGTGTTTATATATTTTACTAACAGCTAACAACCGCCAACCATCTGTGGTAAGTTATTTACATCGTTCAATTCTGTAGCAATTGAATTTCCTGTAGATACACTCGTTGATTTTGAGTTTGTGCCAAGACTTATTTTTCCTGCGCTCATATCTGTTTTCAATTGCACTAGCTGAAATGCCTGCACTGCAGAAATAACTACTAGTATGGCTAACACAGCTATAACCACAATATTTTTATTCATTTTTTAACAACCTCCTACCATTTCAGGTAAATCTGCTGAATTAATATCGCCTACACTACTTTTTTGGCCTGATTTTAATTTTTGGATTAAAGCTCGATCATTCAAAACATCTGGGCTTAATTCAAGCCCATTTTGATTTGCTAATACTGCTTTTTCAACCATGTTCTTTGGGTAGTATATAGACTTCCATTTTGTTAATTCCCAAAGTATTTGCTCATCACTCATTTCAGGATGGTTTTTGACTAAATATTTTGCCAATCCTTTAAAACTTGCAGCATGACTGCAACCACATAAACTTCTTCCTTGAGAGTCAATTACAGCAGGTGCACTACAGCAGAATTCACAGCTGATTTTTGTTCCAATATTAATATATCTTGACTTTTCTTCTGAAGTTAAACTGCTATCTTGCACAACTCTATCTAAGGCGGCTAGTTTACTTAAACTTTTTACAGGATCGTCATAACTAATCCCCAATTCATTACCATAAACTTCAGGGGTTCCTTTTGGGATTAATTTATTAATTATCTCATTTACATCTGCATTAGCACTTAATTTTATTGAACTTGTTGCTGCTCCAGTTGTGAATAATTGATTTCCTGTTAAGGCAGAGATTTGTATTTGATTAAATATAATAACAACTGCAACGATGCCAATAAAAACATATCCTGTGTACTCAGAAATTTTTTCTTTTTTATTAGTCGGTTCCATTTAAACATCCATGCTTTACAATATTTGTAAATCTTACCTGTATATAAATCTTTTCTTTAATCTTTAATTTGGCACTGACTTTTTAGTATCGATTTTTCGATTTAATTATTACTACCTAGTTAAATCGTTAATTATAAAAACTCATTATTAAAATAAACTTTAACATTTTAATAACATAATTCATAATTTGTATCAATACCAAAATAAAGTGTGGAGCGTAAAAATGGGAAAAAAATCCAAAAGGAAATCTAGGGCATCAAGCGGTTGTGGTTGTGGAGAAGATTGCACTTGTTGCTAGCAATGTCTAGGTAGAAAAATGGCAAAATCTGTTAAAATATACACTACAAGAACATGCCCGTACTGCCACATGGCAAAGGAGTTTTTCAAGGCAAACGATGTAAAGTACACCGAGATAGATGTTGGCAGCGACAGGAAGGCAGCTGAAGAGATGATCAAGAGGTCTGGACAGATGGGGGTTCCAGTGATTGATGTAGACGGAACAATAATTGTTGGCTATAACAAGGAAGCGTTGAAGAAGGCACTGTCCATAAAATAATCTTAAATTTTAATTAAAACAAAACATGAAAAAGAGGTATCACATCTTTGTCTGCGGAAGATGCGGTTATAGGGCTCATTCTAAAGTTACTTGCCCAACATGCCATATCCATCTTGAAGAGCAATGCCATAAATGCTTGAATGCTAAAGGAAATTGTATCTGCAGAATACATGGTCCTTTCAGGGCTGGAAAGCCGATAAAAATAGCCGTGTCAAAAAAATCAAAAGCCAGGTCAAGGAAGACAAGAAAGTCCAAGAAAAGAAGGTGACTTTATGTATGATATTATAATCATTGGCGGAGGCCCTAGTGCACTGGCTGCTGCTGTTTATGCTGCTAGGCAGAAGGTTGATTTTATTGTAATAGCTGAAAATGTTGGAGGCCAGATTCTTTGGAGTTCTGACATAGAGAATTATCTTGGATTTAAGTCAATAACTGGAATGGAACTGGTGCCAAGATTTATTGAACAAATTGAATATAATAAAGTGCAAATTAAAGATGAAAAAGTTTCTTCTATAGACAAAAAAGGCAATACCTTTATTGTAAAAACAGACAAAAATAACCCATATGAAAGTAAAACAATTTTAATAGCCTCTGGAAAAAAGCCTCGAAAATTAAATGTGTCAGGAGAGGATGAATTTCTAGGAAGGGGTGTTTCTTATTGCGCATTATGCGATGCCGCATTATTTCCAGATAAAAATGTAGCTGTTGTTGGTGGAGGAAATGCAGCCATGGATGCTGCATTATTAATACAAAAATATGCGAAGAAAGTATACATAATTTCTATAAACGCTAGCTTAATGGGTGAGCCTTATATGCTAGATGAAATAAGGAAAAGCAACAAAATTGAAGTGATTACAAATGCAAAAACAACCATTATTTCTGGCAGTAAATTTGTCACAGGAATTTCAATAGAAGTAGTAAATGAAAAGAAAACAATTCCAGTAGAGGGTGTTTTTGTAGAAATTGGATCTATTCCTAGTGTTGAATTCGACAACTTGACCAAAAAAAACCGTTATAATGAAATTATGATATATGGCAATGAAACTATGTCGAATATGACTTCTGTTTCTGGAATTTTTGCAGCAGGCGATGTTACAGATGTTCAAGAAAAACAAGTTATAGTTGCAGCTGGCGAAGGTGTTAAAGCAATTCTAGGAATTTTTAAATATCTTCAAACTTTGAAATAAAAAGAAAAAAGAATTTTAACTATAAAAACAAAATTTATAAAGAGCAAATAAACTATAGTTAATATATGAAAAAATATTTTTTAATACTGTTAATAGTAAGCATAACAATAATAGCTTCCTGCAAAAATCAGGCAAACATTAATAACCAAATAAATACAAATGCAGCAAATGAGTTAGAGGAATTCGGCATTTCAATAGGGAATAAAGCCCCGGATTTTGAGCTAAGAGGTTATGACGGGAAAACTATTAGTCTAAGTGTCTATAAAGGAAGCCCAGTAGTTTTAGATTTTTTTGCTTCTTGGTGCCCTTATTGCAATAATGAAATGCCAAGAATAAACAAAATAGTAAATGAAAAATACCCTAATGTAAAAATAATTGCAATCAATGACGCGTTTGAAGATGCAAAAACAATAGAAGCCTGGGCAAAAGAAAAAGGATTTGATTTTCCATTGTTAGTAGATCCAGAAGGAAAAGTAAAGGCTTTATATGCAATTCGTGGACATCCTACCACTATTTACATAGATAAGGAAGGCATTATAAAAGACAAAAGATACGGCTCTGGGGCTAATGCAGTTATTGAAGAAAACTTAAAGAAGATTACAACTTAAATTTAAAATAATTTTAAAAGACAAAAGGAGGGACAATGAAAAAATATTTTTTAATTGGACTTGTTTTTTTGCTATTAATCATTTCTAGCTGCAAGAATGCAAATCAAGAAACGAGCAATTCAGATTTAAATGAAAATAAAATAGCAATTGAAAATCAAAACACTATGCAAGAAAATCAAAAACAAATAAATACAAACAGCCAAAAAACCAACATTATTACTCAAGAATCATCTTTTTCTGCATCTGGTAATATATTAGCGGGAACTAAAACCCTTTTTATTGATTTCAACAAAGAGGATTATGACAAAGCGCTTTCAGAAAACAGAGTAATTTTCCTTTATTTTTATGCAAACTGGTGCCCTATTTGCAGGGAAGAAATAAAACAAACTTATGCTGCATTTAATGGGCTTGGAAATGAAAATGTAGTTGGTTTTCAAGTAAACTATAAAGACTCTAACACAGACAAGAATGAAATAGAATTGGCAAAGCAATTCGGAATAACATACCAGCATACTAAAGTAATAATAAAAAATGGAGAAAGAATACTAAAAGATGGAAACTCCTGGAATAAAGAAACGTATATTAATGAAATAAACAAATATGGTTGAATAAAATGGTGGAAGTCACAATAATTGCAGCTTTTCTTGCGGGTATTGTTTCTTTTTTAAGTCCTTGCATTCTGCCTTTAATACCAGGATTTTTAGCTTATTTGGCTGGTGTAAATCCAGAAGATAGTTCTGCAAAAGCTAGAACAAAGATGTTCTTAAACAGCTTAATTTTTGTATTAGGGTTTTCAGCAGTTTTTTCTTTGCTCGGAGTTTTATTAAATAGCATTCTTGAAAAGAACTCTTATACAATTCAATTATGGCTGAGTAGAGTTGGTGGTGTTATAATTATTTTATTTGGCTTTTATGTTTTAAAATTAATAAAAATCCCATTCCTTGAGAAGGAACATAAGTTGCAAATAAAGGGATTAAAGCCAAGCTATTTCGCTTCATTTTTATTTGGGGCAGCTTTTGCCGTCGGCTGGACTCCTTGCGTGGGTGCTGTTCTAGGAGCTATTTTAACTTTAGCATTAACAAACCCTGGGCAAAGTTTTTATTTACTTTTAAGTTATGCAATCGGTTTGGGTATTCCTTTTTTAATTGTAGGGATATTTTCAACTAAAGCTCTAACCTTAATAAAGAAAAATGAAAAATTCTTTAAATACTTTAATGTATTTGTAGGCATATTTTTAATAACCCTTGGAGTATTGGTTTTTACACAACAATTAAGTAGGGTTGCGAGTTTGGGTGTTGTTAGCAGATTGGTGCCATAAATTATTTTGCAGTTACAATCTCTATTACATCAAGGTTTTTTAATTTGTGGTCTTTTCCAATAATCTTTTTAGTTTTTATATCTACAGCCTTAATGAAATTATTTCCGATATCAGAATGTATCTTAAAAGCAAAATCTAGTGCAGTAGAATTTTCATTAATGAAGATGCAATCGGGCAAAACATTTCCATATTGGTCTGTCAACTTGTTTAATGCAACAGGGAATACTGCTATTTGTTTTGCTAGTTTAAATGTGGCAGTGTCCAAAATTTGTTGAACCCCTGTGCTGCCATACTTATTAAGAACATTTTCTTGTATGTAATTTAAAGCATTTAACTGCTTCTCATTTAATTTTCCAGTAATCTCAAACTTATTGCTTCCTGGGATATAAGAAATTAAATTATGTTTTGAGGCTTCTCTTAATGCTAATTCAGAGTCTGCAGAGCATGGTATTATAGTATAATTAGAAAATTGTTTTTTTATTCTTTCAAAATTTTGCTGAGCCTCTGGAATATCAATCTTGTTTGCTGCAATCAGCATAGGTTTGCTCAATACCCTTAATTCTTTTGCTAATTGCTTTAAATTTTCGTCGCTCCATTTTGTTGGATCTTCACTAAGCCTTAATTTCTTTAAAGAATTTTCTACCATAGATTCTGAAGCTTTCAATCCAGACAATTGCTTGAACAAAGCTTTGCTTATTTGCTGCTTCTCTTGTTGAACTTGTCTTGAAAATTTTTCCCAGCCTTTTTTTAATATCCCAAAATACCACATATCTAGTTCTATTTCAAGAAATTTGATGTCATTCTCTGGATCATATGAATTTACTTGAACTAGCTCACCATATTCATTTGTAGATCCTGAAGCGTCTACAATATGAATCAAGACATCTGCCTGAGATAGGTCATTCAGAAATTGATTCCCTCGACCTTTGCCTAGATGTGCCTCTGGAACAAGACCAGCTACATCTATTAGCTGCACTGGAACGAATCTGATTCCATTTACGCAGTATCCAAACTTTGGATTGCATTTTACATTAAAAAATTTCTCAGCACATTCTACTCTAACAAATGCAACACCTTCATTTTTTTGTATTGTTGTGAATGGATAATTTGCAATTGTAATATCTGCTAAAGTTGTTGCCTTAAAAAATGTAGATTTTCCAATGTTGGCTTTTCCAACCACACCTATTATCATTTTTATTATGTTTTTAATTCAGAATAAAAGTTTTTCTGTTAGTTATGTTACACTAAAAGATAGGCTTATAAATTTATTGTGTACATATAATATTTCAATATATACTATACATTTATAATTGTGATTTGGTGATTTGATTGAAAGAAGAAAAAAAGTCTTTGGAAAATTATGTTAAATCTTATGTTAAATTCTTTGCCAAAGTAAATGCTTTATTCTTGAGCTATTCATTAATAGGGAATACATTTTTACATTCAGTAGTTAATGCATCACCATCTGCTAAAGATAATGATGTTGTAATAACAGCCCATTCTGAGGATAGTGAACCTATTGCTAATTTCAATACCATATATGTAAATGCTACAAATGGCAATATAACCTATTATCCTAAAACTGGGAGTTTTATAGGAACTTTTACATCCAGTGATGGAGCTGCCTATTCTGATTCTACTGTACAAAAAGGATTTGTAAAAGAACTAGAAAAAATAAGTAGGGGTGTTGACATTATTGCCTTTGGAAACAGAGATGCATCTTTAATTGCCCATGGTATATACAGCATTAAAAAAAGAAGTGATGGGACTTATTATTTTGAGAGAACAACTGTTTCTGAAAAATTAATTTACAGCGATACAGAGGCTTCTAAACCGGAAAAAAAGCAATCTACCCAGAAAGAGCAATATGCGCACGAAACAACGGTTAAAAAACCTAAGCCTGAAATAGCGCATCGCCCTAAACAAGCTGTAACATCAATAATAAAACCACAAGTTGCGCCAGACAGACAAAATACTGTCTATGATAAGCCTATTAGTGCAGAAAAAAAAGAAACAGCTGAAGAAAAACCTAAATTACCTAGGTATATTATGCTCACTGATAAAACTGAAACTGTTCCAATGATAAGAGAAATAAAACCTTCTGCTCATCAATTGGCGCAATTAACTCCATCACCAAAAATTAAAGAGCCAAAACTTGTAATTCCAAAATTAGAAATTACAGCAAGTGCAAGAACTGATAGTTTAGAGGGTATTGTTGGCGAAAACCAAATAGCTAGAATAAATGAAAGGATAGCACAAGACTTTGAGAAAAAGAGTAATTATACTGTGCCTATATTAGTGGCTAGTTTTTTAACTGGAATTACATTGGCTGCAATTCTAAGCAATGATGGAGAAGAAAGCAAACCTGTAAAAAATAACACTCGTACAGGAATCAAATAGATAATAGACTCCTTAATTTTTACCATTTTAAAATAGTTACAAAAACGAAACTTTTATAAATGGGTTCTATATGCTAGAATCTATATAACTTAAACTTTATTATAAAAAATAAATAATGTGAGCTATAAAATGAGTCAAGAAAAAAATTCGGTTGATAGTTATGTTTATTCTGGTAAAATTGCTAGTTGGGATACTAGAAGTATTAGAGGATATATAAAAAATTCTTTTTATGGTTTTTTAACAGCAGCTGTTCTTGCTTCTTCAGTTGGCATGCCTGAATTAAGTCATGCTTCTCGTAGAATAATAGAAACCACAACTGCAAAATATGATACTACAAATACTACAAGAAAAACTACACAAATAAAACTCCATCAAAAATGGTCGTTACATCCTCGTTTTGGATTATTAAATAAGCTTGAGGCTACAGTTCATGATCCTAAGGGTAAAGACAATATAAAATTTGAAAGAGGCTATATTGATGAAAAATTCGGACTTTTTGGACTAAGCGGCGATAGATACGCAGGGATAGAATTAAGTACTAAAAGAGATACTTCTTATGTTCCAAAACCAGTACATGTAACACCCAGTAAAAGAAGACCTTCTAGACCGCGCGCACTAAGCGCTCCAAAAAAACCAGCGGTCGAAGAAATCAAAGAGAAAAAACTTATAGCCCCACCCTATACTACTCAACCAGATACTACCAAAAAAATTTCTCTAGAAGATATATATAAAAAATTAGAACGTATACAAGAAGAATTAGCAAAAGAGGCATATCAACCACAAATTAGACCTACAGAAGAAAAGCCATCAAAACCTTCTATACCATATACACCCTTAAATGTACCAGAAGTACCAGAAGACACCTCTCGTGTTGAGGAAAAACCATTACCATATAAGCCTCCCCAATTACAAGAATTACAAGAAAAACATGAAGAGACGCATCCTGATAGTTTAGAGGGCATAATAACTCCATTACCACCATTACCATTAACGCCACAACCCATATCAAAAGTTTCTGAAAAAAAAGGCCATAAAATTTTGTACTGTGCTTTATTGGTCGGAATAGCTGCTGGAATAGCTTATGCAATAAAATCACAGGAAAAAGAAGAACCTTCTGATGTATTAAAAAGAAGGGGTGGAACTGGCGTCAAATAAAAATAGCAAGGAGATAAAATGTTTACAAAAAATATAAACAAATTTATGTTTGTGATGTTTTCATTATTTTTGATATTGCCTTTTTCAAGCATCGACGTTAATGCTAATGTTTCTGTAACATACACCTATAAAAATTCGCAGGGACAATTACAAGAAGATGTAGATTTTCTTGTATTCGATTGCCTTGATGCAAGCTGTAGAAATGTAGAAATTCCAGCATTTGTAAATGGAGACAATTCGGGAAATTCTAATGATTATTTGCCTAATTATGATATCACAGTCACATATCCCTCTACACAAGAAACTGCATATGGATATTCAGAGTACCATTACAAAGATGGCTATTTGCCAATGGAGTTTTTTGTTACAGCTCATGGAAACTTAGTTTCAAATGAAGATATCACATTCACAAAAAAAGCTGACTGTTCAAGCCATGTGGAAAACTTCAGGATTATTAATGCTGAAAAACCCAACTTGCCTATACAAATATTTGTAAAAACCAAATTAGACGCAACAACCTTTAGTGCTTTTAGTACAAATCCCGACACTCCTGAATATGTGCCTATGCAATTCAAAGACTTTTATAGTGCTGAAACTAAAGTGACATTAAAGATATATGACAGTAATAATTTAGTTGTATTCAGCAAACAACAAATTGTTAATTTATTCATGGATTCTAGCGAAGAAATAAAGTTTGAATGGATTCCAACAAGGGCTGGCGAATATAAAGTTGTGATGAGCACAGATGTAACAGACAATCAATGTTCAAGTTCAATACCTCAAAGCGTTAGCTCTGAGTTTACTGTTGTAAGGACCTCATTAGACAAGTGCTATACCTTAATAAATAATCTGAGAACAAGTGTAATAGAGCCTTTCGTTAGCGAGAATGTTGAAATAAAAGCAAGCAAAATCAGCAATTACAGAGATGCTGATGGAGATTTGCAGGCATTGGCAACGGATGTTGATTTAAAAATCTTTGATCCTGATGGAAATCTAATAAACTCGCAATTCAAAGCATTACCTAAAAATTCTGACACAGTAAATCCTGTAGAATTTAGCTTTAACTGGGTCCCAAGTGAAAATGGATTACATACAATTAAAGTCCATGGTATTGCTAATGATCCAATATGCCAAGGAAAAGAAAACCTTGATGAGACAGAAACAATGAATATTCTTGTTAAAGATCAAGGAAGAATAGACTTGAACTTAAGGATGATTGGCAATAAAGAAATAAATGAAAATTCTGAATTGAGATTTGGTATTAAAGCAGACTATAATGGAGGAAAGGAATTAAGGTTTTCAGCAGAAAACTTGCCTGAAGGCGCTTCCTTTAATCCTAGAACAAAAGAATTTTCATACAAACCAAGCTACGATGTAGTGAGTCATTCCTTGTTAAATGATGTACTAAATTTAGTGGGAATAGATTTAAGCAAAGATTTCTTAGTTACTTTTAAAGTAACAGATGGAACCTTGAGTGATCAAGAAATAATAAGAATTAGAGTAATAGACGTAAACAGGAACCCAGAATTAGCTTTTATAAATAATATAGAAGTAAAAGAAGGAGACTTAGTAAAAATAATTCCTAGTGCGAGTGATGCTGATAGAGACAGTCTAAAATTTTTCTTTACTAGGCCTTTAAACAGTAGAGGAGAATGGAGAACTAAAAGAGGTGATATGGGAGTTTATTTTGTGACAGTAACTGTAAAAGACAATTTTAATGGACAGGATTCGCAGCAAGTAAAGATAAAAGTAAATCCTGTTCCTGATAAAATACCGCTGCCACCTGAAGAATTTGTACAAGTAAAAAATCATAAATTAAGAACAACCTCCTTATTCATAGAAAATGAGAAAGTAAAACCAGGAGATTATTTAGTAGTGTACACTAAAATAAAGAATGACGGTGAACTTGATGAAAGTAATGTTAAAATAAGGATGACGATTCCAGAGCTTGGAATAGTAGAGCAGAGAGCTGTCAACAGTCTAGAAATAAATGACCAAAGGCTTAGAATATTTATGATAAATATTCCTCTTGGAACAAAGCAGGGTTTTTATGTATTAAAGAGTCAGGTTTTTAATTCTAATTCACAGGAAACAGAGGCAATAGAATTTGAGGTGACATGAGCAAGAGTTATTAACTACCGAAAAGTTTATAAATTAGTTTATAACTCTAAAATGATAATATTAAACCTTAAAATTTTAAGGGGGGGTCAAAAAATGAATAAAATACTGAAAATAGTGAACGTGTTTTTTGTGGCATTATTGCTATTAGTGCCAAGTTATGTTAAAAATGTAAGATCAGCAGAATCTCCTGACTATTTTATAGAAAGGATTGATGTTGATGGCACAACTGTTTTTGAGGGCGATCTTAATAGAGTTAGTCGGGACACGGTGAATCTTGAAAGAGGAGAGACATTGACAGTTGAAGTATGGGTGAGGGGTGTTGAAGATATTGGAGATAATAATTTAAGCGGTGATACTGTAGATAATGTAAAAGTAAAAGCCTTTATGAGCGGTGGTGAATTTGATGATGTCGAAGACACATCTGATGTATTCACTGTAAGAGAAGGTGTTCTACATAAAAAAGTATTAAGATTAGACATACCAGAAGACTTTGATATTGAAGACGAAACAACTACTTTAAATATTGAGGTATTTGATGGCGACAATAGTAGAGAAGAAGATCTTGAATTGAATATCGTAGAGAAGAGACATGCCTTAAACATATTAGATGTAATACTTAATCCTGGCTTGACAGTTGAATCTGGCAAGACGGTATTTGGAACCGTTAGGGTAGAAAATCTAGGCGAAAAAACAGAAAGAGATGTAAAAATAGTTATGTCGATTCCAGAACTAGGATTAAGCACTAGAACATTTATAGATGAACTTGTAAATGAAGAAGACGCAGAGAATGACGATGAAGATGACAAAGTAAGCGCTTCTAGCGATGAATTATTCTTGAAGATACCAGAAGACACTAAAGAAGGAACATACACCTTAAAGTTTGATGTTGTATACAACAGAGGACATTCAAGTTTAACCAAGACATATGCCTTGAATGTTAAAGGTATTGCTCCAACTCTTGTAAAGGAACAGGCAATTGCAAGCGTTGATACCACATTACAAACTGTTGAGGCAGGAAAAGGTGCTATATTTAAGGTTATGGTGACAAATCTTGGAACTAAGACGATGACTTTCAGTACAGATGTAGCAGGTGTTACAAGCTGGGGCAATTCAAGAGTTGATCCGGCATCAGTAACAGTTGCTCCCGACCAAACTGGAGAAATGTTTGTATTTATAGGAGCAAATGAAAATGCACAAGCAGCAGATAATGCAGTAACCTTAACTGTAAAATCTGGAGAGAATATAGTAAAACAAGTTCCAGTAACAGTTAAAGTAAGTGGAGCACAAACACAAGATACATTCGGCAGCTTAAGAAGAGGCCTAGAAATTGGGTTCATAGTATTATTAATAGTACTAGTAATCCTTGGCTTGATACTTGCTGCTAGAAAACTTGGTGGCAAAGAGGAAGAAGAAGGAAAAACTTACTACTAAAACTTCTTTCTTTATTTCTTTTTTTCATTAATAAAAATGCTATTTTATACCATAATTTAAAATCTCGTCGATAATTTAATTTATAAAAAAACAAAAAATCAAAAGATTTATAAATCAAAGCAAAATTCGTTTTTCAATCACAATAAAAATTATAGGAGACTAAGAAGATGGCGAAGCAAAAACCGCACTTAAACATAATATTTGTGGGTCATGTAGACCATGGGAAGTCAACTACAGTCGGTAGACTATTATACGATACAAAGAATATAGACGATCAAACCTTAAGAAAGTTAAAGGAAAAGGCTCAAGAGCTTGGGAAAGTAGGTTTTGAGTTTGCTTTTGTAATGGATCAGTTAAAGGAAGAAAGAGAAAGAGGCGTAACTATTGATCTAGCACATAAGAAATTTATTACAAATAAATATGAGATTACAATTATAGACGCTCCGGGACATAAGGACTTTATTAAAAACATGATCACAGGAGCTTCACAAGCAGATGTTGCTATTCTAGTTGTTGCAGCCACAGACGGGGTAATGGCTCAAACACAGGAGCATGCCAGACTATTGAAAGTATATGGTGTAAATCAAATAGCGGTTCTAATAAACAAGATGGATGCTGTCAACTATGACCAAAAGAAATTCGATCATATCAAGAATGACGTGTATAATTTATTGAAAAGCATTGGCTATAATGTAAATGAAATACCATTTATACCAGCTTCCGGATTCAAAGGAGATAATATTGCAACTAAATCTTCAAATATGACTTGGTATAATGGACCTACATTACTAGAACAATTCGACCATTTCAAGGAGCCAGAAAAACCAATTAGCTTGCCATTAAGACTGCCTATACAAGACGTATATAACATTACTGGTATTGGGGTAGTTCCAGTTGGCAGAGTTGAAACTGGTGTAATGAAAATAAATGATAAGGTAATAATCGTACCTGCAAGAGAAGGCAAGGGAGTAACAGGAGAAGTTAAGACAATAGAAATGCACCATGAACAAATACAAGAAGCAATACCTGGAGATAATATTGGATTTAATATAAGAGGAATTGGAAAGAAAGACATAGCTCGCGGAGATGTAGTTGGGCATACAGACAATGTGCCAACACTAGCAACAGAATTCACAGCGCAAATTGTAGTGATAAACCATCCTACAGTCCTCACTATAGGGTATACTCCAGTATTCCACATACACACAGCACAAGTAGCTTGCCAAATAACTAAGATATTGAGAAAAATTAATCCTGCATCAGGAGAGGTATTACAAGAAAACCCAGACATGTTAAAAAATGGGGACGTGGCAATAGTTCAAATAAAGCCTACTAAACCTTTAGTAATTGAAAAGCAGAAAGACATTCCACATATGGCAAGATTTGCAGTAAGAGATGCTGGAAACACGGTAGCTGCCGGAATGTGTATCGACTTAGTCAAAAAACAAATTTAAATATTAGTTTCTAATTTGAACTAAAAAATAAACTGCTTTGATACATTTTTATGTTATTTAAATCTGAAAATATATATAGAACATAGTGTAACTTTTGTTGAGATTTCTTAATATTTGTAATCCCTAATAATTAAACATAAAATATTTGTAATCCCTAAACTTATGCATCTTAGGCAGAAACATTTTTATATTAGAAAAAAATAATAAAATAAATGAAAAAAGAGTATAATCTCGTTTTAATGGTTTTATTTTTAGCTATTATAATTTTTATTGCGAGTTGTACAGAAGATTTAAATCAAACACAAGAACAAGGATTATGTACAAATGATATTAAAACTTGTCCTGATGGATCTGAGGTCACAAGAATACTACCTCCAAATTGCGATTTTGAAGCTTGCCCTGCCATATCCGATGACAATCAAAATGGTATAAGTTGCACTCAGGATGCAAAGCAATGTCCTGACGGTTCCTATGTAAGCAGAATACCTCCAAATTGCGATTTTGCAAAATGTCCAGAGTCTATCAAAAATACTACTGACACCATTACTATAAGAGGTAAGCTGATATCATTAAAATGCAATTCTGATGAAAATTGTGCATTAATAGACGGAGAATTCCTTGATTCTTTTACAACTATGACATTATGTTGCGGGACTTGTGAAGATAATGATTATTACCTTGATAAATGGATTTCAGTAAATAAAGATTCTTATACAAAGGTTCTAGAAGAACTCAGAAATGAAAATTGTAAAGACATTCAAGGATGCCCTGGTTATTATTGCCCACAATATCTACCAGAGAATGCTACACATATAGCAAAATGTATCGACAATATATGTAATAAGGTTCCTAAATAAGGAGTGTTAGGGCGCTGGTGCATTCCTTTACACAATACATCGGCAAAAGAAAAGTTCTTATAAGTTTTTCTCGACAAAACTAATTTAGGATTGCACCAGCACTGGTGTTAGAAACATTTTTATATTAATTAAATAAAATTCTATTTAATGATAATCAATAAGTTCTGGAGCTTGCCATTTCTAGGGCAGAAAAATTAATATTGGTGTTGTAAAAAATAGTTAATTTTATATATTTAAACATATTTATGTTTTTTAACGTACTAGGAGACAAAATGGTAAGTATAACTTTATCAGTACCCAAAGAAGTAAAACAAAAAATGAAACGATTTCCAGAAATGAATTGGTCTGGATTTATAAGAAAAGTAATAATAGAGAAAACTGAAGAACTAACATGGAAAGAAGGGATGTTAAAAAGATTTTATGAAGAAGAAAAATTAACAGATTGGGCTGTCAAACTGCAACGCAGAGCAAGAAAAGGCAGATTTAATATTTTAAGAAAGAAAGGCCTAGTATAAATGAAGATAGTTACAGATTCAAATGTTCTGTTTACATTTTTTTGGAAAGATTCTGCATTCGATAAGATTTCTATAAAACAAGAGCTTGAATTATTTTCGCCCGAGCATGCATTAGAAGAAATAAACAAGTACTCCGGTGAAATACAATTCAAGGCAGGATTGTCTAAGAATGAATTTAATAAATTAAAGAAAGAAATTAAGATATTAGTAGAATTTATTCCCATACAAAAATATCAACAATTCTTAAAAGAAGCTAAATTATTGGCAAAATATATTAGAGAAGATAAGCGACCAGAATTTCTAGAGGACCTAGATTTTATAGCTTTAGCCTTAAAATTAAAATGTCCGATCTGGTCAAATGATAAGTTATTAAAGGAACAGCCGCGTGTTAAGATATTAGATACGAAGGATATCATACTTATAATGAAGGACTAATTAATATTAATGTTAGAAACATTTTTATATTAATAAAATAAAATTTTATCTAATGATAATAAAGAATTTCAAGCAATTAGCTATTTCTAGACAAAGAGAAACAGCATTACAAATTATTGAGGCCGGTCTGGAAGCCATTCAGACTAAAAATGTGATGAAAAATTCTGTAAAAGTAAAGAATAATATTCTTGCTGTAAAAAACAAGAAGTTCGATTTAAAAAAATACAATAACATTTATATCATTGGCGGAGGCAAGGCTTCTCATTTAATGGCACAACATTTAGAAAAATTACTTGGAAACAAAATAAAAGATGGTATTGTCAATTCTAATGTAAATTTCAGATTAAAAAGAATTCATGTAATTAAGGCAGGCCATCCCATACCAAATGAGGACGGATCTATTGGAGTGCAAAAAATGGTTAATTTGGCCAGTGAAGCAAAACAGGATGATTTAGTCATTTGCCTTATTTCAGGTGGTGGCAGTTCATTAATGACTTCTGGATATGGAATTCCATTAGAAGATAAAATAAAGATTAATCAGCTTTTATTGAAAAGTGGAGCTAACATCAATGAAATGAACATTGTAAGAAAGCACATCGATGATGTTAAAGGCGGTGTTTTAGCACAATACTGCTATCCAGCCACTGTAATATCTTTAATATTCTCTGATGTTATTGGAGATGATTTAAGCATTATAGCCTCTGGCCCAACTGTTCTTGACAAGAGCACAGTAAAGGACGCCTTAAAAATAATCAGAAAATACAGACTGCCGAGAATAAAACTAAAAGAGACTCCTAAGAACAAAAAGATAATCAAAAAAGTGCATAATTTCTGCATACTGAATAATATGGTTGCATTGAAAGCAATGCAAGAAAAGGCTTCTATGCTAAGACTAAAACCAGAAATTATATCTAACAAAATTGCAGGAGAGGCGAGTTTAATAGGAAAAGTTCTTGTAAAAACAGCAAAAAAAGGATATGCAATTCTTGTAGCAGGAGAGACTACAGTAACAGTTCATGGAAAAGGTATAGGCGGAAGAAATCAAGAGCTTTGTTTGTCTGCACTGCGCTATTTAAGGGATGAGTTAATAGTCTCGATAGGTAGCGATGGAAAAGACAACTCAAATTATGCGGGTGCAATAGTTGACAATAAAACAAAAGAAAAAATAAAAAAACTAAAGCTAAACATAAATAAATATCTGTATAATAATGATTCCTACAATTTCTTCAAGAAAACAAAAGATTTTATATATACAGGAGATACTGGAACTAATGTAGCTGATTTAATGCTTGTATTAAAGAATTAATAGTTTTAAAAATCTTGTTGCTTTATTTAATATGCTACAATCATAACCTTTAATCTGTGCTTGATTGCATTAACAGCCTGACTCCTTGTTTTTGCCTTTTCAAGCAAGGCAACTGCAACCTGGTCTTTTATTGTGTTCCTAATCCAGTTTACAAAATCATTTTTATTTGCATTTACATGAAAATTAAATGTGGAATCATCCATCTTTTCTAAAGCAGATTGCAGTTCTGTTAAGTTTTTAACCACCATCCCGTTTCTTGCATAGAAATAATTTGCGGCGTCTGTTACTATGCCTTTTTTGATTGCGTTTACTTTTAGGTCTGTATTTACTTGAGTTATTGGCATCTCTCCATTTAAGACAGCTATTATATTTTTTGCGGCTAATTCGCTCATTCCTTGTCTAGCTTCAATAGTTGCAGAAGCAATATGTGGACTAATCACAATATTATCAAGATGAGTGAAAATCTGGTATTCATTAGGATGACACACTAATTTAGGCTCGCATTCAAACACATCAAGGGCAGCTCCAGCAATAGTTTTATTTTCAAGCGCATGCAATAAAGCATCTTCTTGTATCACAGGGCCACGGGCCGTATTAATCAAATAAGCAGTTTTTTTCATCATTGCAAGTTCTTTATGGTTTATCATATGCTTTGTGCTTTCTAAAGCAGGTACATGTAATGAAACAAAATCGCTTTCTCGAAGCAATGTTGCCATATCAGCAAATCTTGCATTGGCCTCTTGTTCAATGAAGGGATTTTTGTTTATATCATGATACAAAACTTTCATGTTAAATCCCTTATTGCAAATTCTTGCAACTACTGTACCTATTCTGCCAGCACCTATAATTCCAAGAGTCTTGCCATTAAACTCTGTTCCTATAAAACCATTGGGGTCCCAGCCTTTATAGTTGCCTTTTCTAGCCCATTTATCTGCTTCTGGAATTCTTCTTGCTATTGCCATCATCAAAGCTACTGTATGCTCGGCAACAGCCTGATTAAGGACATTTGGAGTATTAGTAACTATAACGCCTCTTTCTGTGCAGGCTTTTAAGTCTATATTATCAAAACCAACTGCATAGTTTGCAACAATTTTTAAATTTGAACCTGCTGCGTCAAGAATTTCATCGTCAATCTTATCAGTAAGCAAACAAAGCAATGCATCATATTTTTTGGACTTTAATTTCTTGAGAAGCTCTTTTCTGCTTATAGAACCATTCTGCTGGCTTACATCAACATCGCACTGCGTTTTGAGAAAATTTATGCCACGATCTGGAATCTTTCTGGTTACAAGAACTTTTGGTCTCAATAACATCACCTCAATTTTTATTAAATGCTGCCTATGTGTATATAAATTTTTCGTTAATATTTTAGTGCTAAAAATGTTATAAAGGAAATCTTTATTAACATTCTTTTTAACCATACTTCAAATGAAAAAACCAAATCATATTATTTTGATAATAGTGCTTTTGGTGCTATTTATTTTAACTTCTGAATTAATAGAATTTGTAAGGAATAATGTGTTTTATTTTTTGATTCCGTTACTGCTTTCTCTATCTTTAATATTCTGGAAAAAGAAATCAAAACTCGATACCTTACTCACAACATTTATATTGATTGTTTTTTTAGCTGCAAGATTAATTTTTAGCAATATAGACCAACCAACATTGGTGCTAAGAACTTCTGCAATATTATCTTTTTTCCTGTTAAATTTGGTTTTGCTCATAGGACCATGGTCTAGGTTTTCTGATAAAATTTTAAGGCTATATTATTTCAGACGCCGCCTTGGGGTGAGCGCTTTTTTCTTAGGATGGCTACATTTTACAATTGTGATTTCAAAACTCTTCAATTTAAACATTAAAAATGCTCTTTCATTTGCATTCACATTTTATGGATTTACAGCATTTTTTATAATGTTCTGGATGGCCCTTACTTCTTGGGATTATGTGCAGAAGAAATTCAAGCCATCTTGGTGGAATATACTGCATACACTGCTATTAATTGCTTACATAGCATTTGCTTACTTATTTTATACATTACAAAAAACATTAAACAATACTTTATTAAAATACCATTTGTATGCTATTGCAATATTTGTAGTCTTTTGGATTATGGTTGCTCCTTATTCCATAGTTAAGAAGATAATTAAAACAAACGTGTTTGGGTGGAAACAGTTACATGTTTTAGTGTATATTGCATATTTCTCTTTGATAGTACATGTTGTATTGCAAGGCACATTAAAGGGTATATTTCTTAATGCAGTATTTTACGGATTAATAGCATTTGTGGTAGGAAGTCATGCAGTAGGTTGGCTGAAAAAAATAAATGAAGACAATAATATAAATAAAAAAATAAAGTCTATAAACAAGAAGATAAATGAAGATGAGAAGACATTTATAGGAGTTGCTTATGAAAATGAGTTCCAAGAAAGCATAGGTAAAAAGTTTTACATTAACAATAAGCCAATTGCAGTTTTCAAGCATCAAGGAAATTTTATAGCAATGTCTGATATTTGCGCACATCAGAAAGGGCCATTGCATAAGGGAAGAATAGTTTATGGGTATGTAGAATGCCCTTGGCATAAATGGACATACAACATAAATGATGGATGTTCGCCAAAGCCGTATACAGATTGTGTGCCTTATTACAAAACCAAAGTAAAGGACAGTATAGTTTATGTTTCAACAGATTAATCAATAATTTTATTAATCGATAATATATCTAAGAAACATGGATAAAGAAAAGATAGTAAGAATAACAACTATTTTCTTTGTTGTTTTGGCTGCTATATTAATACTATATTTTTGGTTTAATAAAAATGTAATAAAATCTCCTGATTCAGAATGCATTATTTTAAAAGAAAATAAGAAAAGTTTTGATGTAGTTTTTTTATCTTACAAATACAATAATAAAGATGACTTCTTGAAGATGACAGATGCCTATGTAAATGGGAAAAATGGCTTTGCAAATATAGAGCCATTCAAGAGCAATATGGACAAATTGAGCTTTTATGGGGTTTATACAGATTCCCAGATATGCAATGTTGAACAAGGAACAATAATTTGTGGGGATACTATAGCGAAAAGAATAGCATCAAAATGCCCTAATGATTATATATTTGTGATAGTTGATAGGGACACTTTCGTGGATATTTTAGTTCCAATAAGAAGTAGTGCATTCCTTAACGTGGCTTCTATTAATACTGCAGACCATGAATTGGTTGTTTTGCATGAATTTGCACATATGTTTGGAAAATTGGTTGATGAATATACAGACGAAAAATCTTATAAAGGACTAAGCTTAAAGAATGCGCCTAATTGCGACACTAAAGAATGCAAAAAATGGCAAGATTTTAAGGGTACGCAATGCTTAAAAGGCTGCGCCTTGAATGAATATTACAGGTCAAATGACTTCACTATAATGAGGAACTATTTTAAATCAAATAACTTTGGAGTGTATAACGAATGGTTGCTAAACAAATCATTGCAGCATTAATCATAGTTTTTTTTGGCGTTATTAATTTTGCATACTCTGTAGAATGCAATGAGGAGTTTTATCTCTATAATTTTAAGTTTAGCAGCAAAAATCTTGAATATCTAGGGAGGAGTTTAGAAAGGGGTTGCATTCCTGGAAATGTCCAAGAGGATTTTTACAGGTTCAATCTAATAAAAGAAAACAATGTGGTTTATTCGTACTGGTTTAATCCTGAAATAAGGTACACTGATGTTATTTTTAATAATGAAATTATAGGTGGGGTTCAGGCAGTTCAAGAAACTAGGCTCAGCATTCCAAGCCCTGTAGTAGATTATGATAAAATTTCAGTAATAAATGAAAATGGACAAGAATTAATAGTACTTGAAAAAGAATCTATTGAAGAGAGGGAAAAACAAGCGCAGCAATTCAGCTTTATAGACTGGGTTAATAATTTGATGAGGGCAGTATTAAAACAATTATTTGGTTGATTATTTTTTACTCTTTTTCATTGCCATAACATCTTTTACTGCTTTTATCACGTCTTCTTTCACAATATTGAATTTCTTCATCAGCTCATCTGGCTGTCCTGATTCCCCAAACCTGTCTCTTACACCAACCCTTTTCATTGGCACTGGATAATTTTCAACAAGCAATTCTGCTATAGCTCCTCCTAGAGCGCCGTTAATTTGATGCTCTTCTGCTGTTACAACTGCGCCAGTTTCTTGTGCATATTTAAGCAATGTTTCTTTATCAAGAGGCTTTACTGTATGGCAATTAATCACAACTGCGTTAATATCTTCTTTCTCGAGTTCTTCAGCAGCCAGTAAACTTTGGTATACTAAAGGACCGTTTGCAATAATCACGACATCTTTTCCATGCCTAAATAATTCTGCCCTGCCTATTTTAAATGGTGTTTCTTGGGTTGTTACTATAGGAGTTTTCTCGCGAGCAAATCTCATGTAAAAAGGTCCTTTAAATTTAGCTGCTTCTATTGCTGCTTTTTTTGCATCATAATAATCACAGGGTACTACAACAGTCAGATTAGGCAATACCCTTGTTATTGAAACATCCTCAAGAGCTTGATGCGTGGCTCCGTCAGGGCCTACTGAGATTCCTGCATGAGCCCCGATTATTTTTACATTTGCTTCACTATAGCAAATTGAAACTCTAATCTGATCCCAATTTCTCCCGGGACTGAAAACAGCATAACTAGTAATAAACGGGATTTTCCCAGAGAAAGCTAGTCCTGCTGCAATACCAGCCATGTCTTGCTCTGCAACCCCAACCTCAATAAAACGGTCTGGAAATGCCTGCTTAAAAGCAAGACTTCTTGTGCTTTCAGTCAAATCACAACAAAGTAAAACAACGTCTTTATTTATTTTAGCAGCTTCTACAACACCATCTCCAAAACCATCTCTTGTTGCTTTAAATGCTGTGTTTGAAAACAAATTAGAGTCTAGTTTTGCTTCTTTGTTTATCATTGGTGCTCACTTATGATTTTTCCTCCAAGAGTTCTTAGTTTTCTTAATTCTTCAAGAGCTTTTTGTGCCTCTTCCTTATTAGGGGGCTTGCCATGCCATTCGTATTTGAATTCCATGAAACTAACATCCTTGCCTGGAATTGTATGGGCTACAATCAAAGTAGGCTTTTCAAATATTGCCTTTGCTTCGTTACAAGCATCTATTATATGCCTAATGTTGTGGCCATCAACTTCAAGAACATGCCATCCAAAAGATTCGTATTTTTCCTTTAAAGGTTCTAGTGGCATTATATCCTCTGTGAAGCCGTCAATCTGTATATTATTTCTATCAACAATTCCTGTTAAATTATGTAATTTGTTTTTTCCTGCAAACATTGCGGCTTCCCAAATCTGTCCTTCTTCATGCTCGCCATCAGACATCAAGCAAAAAATATGATGATTCTTATTATCCATTTTTGCAGCATACGCCATTCCGCATGCTATGCTTAAACCTTGCCCAAGAGGGCCTGAAGAGTTTTCAAGTCCTGGCAATGCAAGATTATGGGGATGCCCATGAAGTCTTGTGCCTAGTTTGCGCAAGGTTTTAAGCTCTTCAACAGGAAAATAACCTGCTCTTGCTAGAGTCGCATACATCACCGGGCATATATGGCCATTGCTTAAAACAACTCTGTCACGCTCTGGCCAATTTGGATTTTCAGGAGCATGATTAATGACATTAAAGTAAAGTGCTGTAAAAACATCTGCCATTCCAAGAGGGCCTGCAGAATGGCCAGAACCTGCTTCGAGAAGCATTATAATGATGTCTTGTCTTATTGTGTTAGAAATCTCATACAACTTTTCTATGTCATGAATTTTATTGAGCAAATTTCCACCTCTTTTATGTTTTATATAACATATAATTTTCAAAAATTTATAAATATTTCTAATATTCAGGGAAGACTAATCTTCAAATAAGAAACCATTTATTGGGCAAATACCCAGTACCCAACACCAGGCTCTAGTAAAGAAGTCATGACTACTTGTTCATAAATTCCCTGAGCATTTAATTTCCAGATTTCTGTGATTGTTAAAGGATCCATATTATACAATTGTGCTATTGTCCGGGGCTCAAGACCCTCAATTGCAATCATGTTCCATCCTAGATTTAATGTTCTTGTAGGATTAGTTACATCTCCAGTAATTGTAGTTAAAACTCTATTTTTCATCACAAAGAAGTATGATGTTTTTGGATCTATGGTTGATAAAGTGCTCTGTCTTCCTGGATCTGTATGATACACTTTCCATAAACCGCTAGCAGTTTCATATGAATAAATGCTTCTTAGATTATTCAATATGATTGGTGGTAATGCTGAAATTAAATTGCTTGTTTGTGGAAGGGGCAATGACACTAAATTAACTCCGGGGTTTAACATTAAGGTATATTCACAGGTTGTGCTGCATACAGGCCTAGTAAAGCTTCTAGTTGGTGAGGTAATGCTTTGTAGGGGTTCGGTGATAGAAGCACTATACGTATAAGCACCTTGAGGCAAATTTGTAAAGTTTACAAAATAACTTCCGATTTTATAACCCTTAACATATCCGTTATAAATATCATTTATTTGTTGCGTGGTTAAACTTTTTCCATATATTTTAAATTCGTCAAAGACAGCAACTGCATGTCTGCCGCCAGTACACTCAGGACAGTCTATCGAAACACTATTATCATGTCCTATGTAAATATTTGGATTAATTGCAGTCATCGTTCCTAGATAAGTGGTAAGACTAACTGGAATTCCGTCTATATATAATCCCAAATTGTTATTTCCATAAGTTACTGCAATGTGATGCCATGTTCCTGGATCAAATGGTATGGGTAGTGTATTCAAATCAGCTTGGACACCAACAGCTGTTAAAGAATTGGCAATGAGGGTGATAGCTAGGAAATCATTTGGAGTCTTCTGTATGCTTATTCCATTCATAAAAGTTGTTGTATCAAGCAGCACCCTTGTTCTGCTATCTCCTATCCAATTTTCCATTGGTTTTACCCAGAACATTATCGTGCCTTCATTAAGGTTAAAATTATTGGTTGAACTATAAGTAAATATGTCTCCCCCACCAAAGCCGTTATCATTATCAACAAATATTGCATCATCAAAGTACCCAAATGGTGCTGATATTCCCAGTGAGTTTGAAGGGTCTTCACCGTCATCACATGTAGAGCCATATTTGAAATCACAACTTAATAGATTAGGCAATTTATAATTTACAGAATTAAAGCTTAATGTAAAGTCTATTAAGTTTTCTCCTGGTATTAAAGGATTTCTCTGCATTTTTATTGTAACATCTGCTGGCGGATTAGGAACATTTGCATTATCAGCTGGAGTAGGAGGTAAAAAGTCTATTGTAGTTGTTGGCGGAGAGCTTATTGTAAAGCTTCTTGTTTCTGAACTAATCACTTGATTAGCTGTGTCAACAGCAGAGGCACTAAATGTATAAGAACCGATTGCAAGATTATTGAACTTTATATAATAACTTCCGAATTCTTTATTATGTAAATTGTTTATTTCTGTGCTTGATAGTTTTTTTGCATAAATTGTAAATTGATCAAAAACACCGTTTGCCTGAGCAGTGCCGCCATTATTCAGACCAATGTATATATCTTGATTAAATGCCTGTATCGATCCTGTATAAATAGTTGGACCAGCTACTAAAACTCCATCAATATAAAGCTCTATTACATTATTTCCAAGGCCGTCAGGGCCATAAGTTACAGCTATGCTATGAGCGTCTTGTGCAATAAAGGACGCTGCTGAAGTGCTGACACCTGTTGAAAGAGGCGATCCTGTTGCAATAGAAGCAGTTATACTGCCAGAAGTTGTAGCAGTACCAGGAGATTTCAGTATGGAAATTCCATTTGGACCAAGTGTTGTTGTATCTATCAATCTTCTTGATCTTGTATCTCCGACACCCCAATTTACCTGGGGTATTACCCAGAACATTATCGTGCCTTCATTAAGGTTTATGTTATTTATGCTAGGATAATATAAGAAGTCCGGGTCTGCTATAGTGTCACCATCTTCATCTTTATTGTCAACTAAAACCCCATTTCCAAATTTTCCTGTCGTGAATGTTGTAAAGGAAGAATCTCCTGGAATCTCGCCATCATCGCAAACATAGGTATTTTCAAAACTGCAACTAATTAATGTGGGAAGCTTGTAATCAACAGAATTAAAGTTTAATGTCATGTCATTCAAAGCTATTAGTGGAGTTAATTGCATTCTGATTTCTACATTAGGATTATTGATTATATCTCCATTATTCGGAGTTGGAGGAACAAAGTTTAGTGTGGATAAAGGGGCTCTAAAAAGCCTGCCAAAATTTACTGAATAGATAGAATAAATAATTATTATTAAAAGTAAAATGACTATTACTAAAGCCAAAACCTCTTTTTTCTTCAAACCCATATTATAGTAGAATATGTTAAATATTTATAAATATTGTGATATGATTGGCAGCGACTTTCACGTGCCTATTTTATCACGAAAAGATAAAAAGCCAAAATGAGCGAAACAACAAATTTAAATTATAGACTATTTGTTGTTTTGTATATAAAAGAATATAAGAGTATAAAGAAAATCTCTTTTTCTAAATTTCATCTCTGATTAGAATACTTACCACGATTTACAAAATTATTGATTTTTTAATAGTTGATAATAAGTTTTTTTAGGATTATTTTCAAAAATATAGCTTCCGCTTATTAGTATATTAGCTCCGGCCTGTTTAACCAATTTACTTGTTTTATCATTTATATGGCCATCTACTTCTATTGGTAGCTTAGTCATCCTTCTTAATTTTCTGATTTTTTTCAAAGAGCTTTTAGTGAATCTACTGCCATAAAATCCCGGATGAACTGTCATCACTAAAACAGAATCTATCTTTTTTAAATAAAGAAATATTTTCTCTACTTCAGTTTCTGGGTTTATTGCTATTCCGACCCTTACTTTTTTGGATTTTATCTTTTTTATAAGCTCGTTGATTTTCTTTGTGGCTTCATAATGGAAGATTATAGAATATGGCTTCAAAGCCAAGAAAGCATCTATTTTATTTTCTGGATTTTTAATCATTAAATGATATTCAACTTTTTTGTCTATTTTTATTTTTTTAAATGATTTTGAAGTTAAACTTCTATTTTTTACAAATTTTCCATCCATTATATCGACTTGTATGAATTTAGTAAAAGTAATTTTCTTTAATTTATCCTTAAAATGTGTCTTGCTAAATTGCTGAATCTGGAATTAAGCCAGTAATTAACAACCTTTTTTTGTATGCTAAAATTGACCTTTCTTCCCCTCAAACAAAGAACATTGGCATTATTATCGTGACGTGCCATTATTGCACTATACTTGTCATATGCTAGGGCTGCCCTAATACCATTAATCTTATTTGCAGCCATTACCATTCCTGTACCAGTGCCACATATTAAAATTCCCTTGCTGTTTTTATTCCTTGCAACCTTTTTTGATGCCTTAACTGCATAATCTGGATAGTCCACTCTTTTTTTGTCTGTAAATGTTCCCAAATCATAAAATTTGATTTTTTTATTTTTTAAGTATCTTTTAATGTATTCTTTCAGTTTAAATCCTGCATGATCTGCTGCTATATAAATTACCATTTTAACTTGCAATGCTCCTCAAGTTTAGCATGATGCTTCTTTACAAATTCAACTGCTAGTTTATAAGATAATGTGTTTGTTGTCGCACCATAATGTTGCAATACTGAGGCTGAATTTGCAGCCCCGATCCTTAATGAAGTTTCTATGCTTTCATTTTTTATATAGCTTCCTAGAAATCCTGCTGCGAATGCATCCCCTGCTCCCAGAGTGCTTACTATCTTCACTTTATACGGCTCAAGCTTATAGGAACATCTTTCATTAATAGCATGTATTGTATTTTTCCCATCTGTTATTACAACAATTTTAGGTCCAAGTTTTTTCAAGCCAATTAAAAGTTCTTTAATTTCAATTTTTTTTCCCAATACAAGCTGGGCTTCCTCTTTGTTTAGAATCAGTATTTTTGCACTTGATAATATTTTATGCAAGCCATTTTTTCCCTTTGCAGCCAAATAAGAACTTGGATTAAATAAAACATTAATTTTTTTGCGCTTTGCGTATAAAGCAACTTGTTCTGCTGTCTTAAAACTCTGTCCTAATAAACTTCCTAAGTAGATCCATTTTGTGTTTAATTCAGAAAAATTGAAATCTTCATGACTTAAATAGTCACTAGCCCCCTTATATGCAAATACTATTCTGTCTTTGTCTCTCTTGCTTATCAAAATTACAGCATATGGTGTCATATATTTTTCTGATTTTGCATAATGCAAGTCTATATTATTTTCTTTTAATTTATGTTTTATTATTAATGCATTATGATCCGCTCCTAGTTTTGTTATAATTTTTATTTTTAACCCAAATTTAGCCAAAGAAATCGAAGAATTAGAAGCTGCCCCCCCAATTTCTGTAAATAAATGTTCAATAAGAACTTTGTCACCAGGCTTTAAATCCTTATAACCTTCTTTAATAATAACAAAGTTGTCTACAGTGCAACTTCCCAGGGCGATTACATCATACTTACTGCCAAAAATTCAAACCACCTCTTTAATAAAGTAATAAATAAATAGGCTTTATTTAATTCTTTCGGAGTTAAAAAACTAAGATTTCTATGTCTTCATTATATATTTTCTTTAGGTCTTCTAGCAGTTTTTCATTAATTGAGAATTTTGAATGCATCTTTTCTTTTGATAATGCATCTTCAAGTTCTTGGTTATTTGAGTCATAAACTTCCCCTAGCCTATCGTTGTCATTCAAAGAGACTTTTATTATCTTCTTTTCTTTGTCTTTGTTGTCTTTGATGTCCTCAGCAATAAATAAATTCTTTTCAAATGCTATTAATTCACCTATCTTATTACCATGCTTAAATCTTATTTTGCTTTTTTCTATTTCAAACAATTTCTTTCTTTGTAGATGGTCAGAAATTATTCTCACAAAAATGCGAGCATCTCTCCTTATTTTTTCGGCTTCTGCTCTGGTTAGCTTATTTTGCTGATAATCTTTTTTTGCATTTTTTATGTCTTTTAGCACCCCAACCAGTTTGTCTGGCAGATTATTTTTTTTGAAATATGACAGCAGATTTTTCTCTACTGTTTCTTCTGTAAATTTCATGTTTCCTTCTTTCAACAATTCTTTAGCAATATTAAAACAAGTTGCATAGATTTCATTTATGCTTTCATTCTCTCTTTTCTTTTCAATTTGCTCAAATAATCTCTTTACTCTTTTTATAAACAAATCTGAATCTGCAATTAACTTGTCAAGTTCAGCACCTTTTATCTCTGTCAGTTTTCCGTAATCAACGTCTTTGTAAAGTTTTACTAAATTTTCAAGAATTTTAACATATCTTAACTCTATTAGCTTCTCTTTTTTTACAAATATTTCACCAAATAACCTTACTGTTTCTCTCGGAGTAGGAGGGTTAACTCCATATAGCATCAAGGCTGCCTGGCTTGGGTTAAGAACTGCATAATAGACGTCTTCTATTGCTATGCCAAGGAACTTTTTCTTTGCCCTATCCAACAATTTTTCACCAACATCCATCTGCATGTCTATGGCTTCTGAACTCGGCCTAATGCGACCCATCTGCAGCAATAACTTCCACGGCATAAAAACTCCGCGGTCGTATAGTGGAACACCATCCCTTAAAAATGTAAAAATTACAGGGTTTGCATCTTTGACACTTTCCCAGAAATCAGTTAAAATATAAACTTGTATATGAAATGTTTTTTTTACTCCAGTTACTTGTTCTGCCTCAAAACCTTGAGTGATTATTATGTTTCTTAGTCTTTCTTTTAATTCATACCTTGACATTCTTTTTACATCAGTGTCATCTACAATCACATAAACATCTATATCATGGCTTTTCTCTCCTCTAAATACTGATCCGGCTGCAACATAACTAACAATATACTTTTCAAACTTCTTAAGCACCATGCCTTTATGAACTTCTGCTATCTTTATTGCGGCTAGCAAATCTGTTGGATCATGCAAATGATGCGACAATGCAATTTCTTGAAGAATGCTATACTTACCATCATACAAACTTTCTCTAAGTTCACTAAGTAACATTACAATTGGCTTAATATTCTTGTCAGTTTCCTGCGCATATTTATCAACAACCTTGAATAATTTGTCATGAAGTTCTTCTTTAGACATCTTTTTTGAGTCTTGATCATCAACTATAACAAGTACCTCTATTACATCCTTCATCTCTTTTTTTATTTCTTCTGCAGATCTATTTTCTTCTGATGCTCTTCTTTGAACTATTTCATTTAGCTTATCTGGCTGTGGAAGAAGCATAGTAATACCTATTATGTACTTATCAAATTCTTTCAAGGCTTTCTCCTTGAAAGAATTTAATTTAGTTTGTATTTCTTTTGCTTTCTCCTTAATTTCTTCAGGAATAGGAATATTTAACCTTTCAGGAGAAGTCTTGGGCCTATTTTCTGACTTATTGGTCATATAATAATGACCTTTTTCTGTTGTTTTTAAATCTTTTGCTTTATATACTATAGTATATACTTAGCCACCGCTAATAACACTTAAAAGCTCAATTTGGTCGTTGTTTTGAAGTGTAGTATCTTCGGTTATAACTTCTTTGTTTCTAGTCACAATCACAGTGGTTGGATTTACATCTATCTTATTTAGAAGCTCTCCTATAGTTATATAACCATTAATATCAAGTTCTTTTTCTTCATTAGTTCTTTGAATTTTTACCTTGATTTTCATATATTAAAACTTATGTAGAGTAGATAATTTTAAATATGTAATGTCATTGTCTTATAGACACCAACCATGGTGCGGGGTCTCCAGATTTTCTGACACCTGCTTTTATTATTAAAAGGTAGTTTCCTTCCTTTATTGTCAATATTCTTTTTCCGTCATATCTACCAAGTTCGCTTAGTATATTTGAGGAGATTCCAGTGTCAACATTTTTGAAATCAAAAAAAAAATCGTTGTCACCAAGGTATAAGAACCTGAATTGT
>JACPNH010000052.1 GCA_016185565.1 Candidatus Woesearchaeota archaeon
TCAAATGCAGCAACACCACCTATAGGAGATCCGTAGCCCCATTTTCCTCGACGAAGAACTAACTTCAGTCGATATGGCCATCGGGCATGCATATTGCATATTTTTGGATCCCTGGCAGACATGCTACATTTGTTATTTGGTCGAACACACCAGCATCCATCTCATTAAGAAGTTTCTCTGTTGCAATAATTCTTGCTGGTACATTCATACCTTCTTTGTAAGATGTTGGTATTTCCCAAACTGCTTCACTTACTTTTGTGATTTCTTTTGGTACGTCTGACATAAAAATATTAATTTAACACCTATTTATAAGTCTTACGCGCGAGCCGCGAGATGTGAGAAGTAGATTTTAAAGCGATTGGAGGCAGGAAAAATGGAAAAAATAATTTAAGCATAATTTTAGGTGCAATAACTATATTTGTAGTAATGCCATTTTTTAAAGAAGAAGCATTTATTCCAGAACCAATTGTAAGTTTGGTATCATTTATAAATTGTATCATCATTAATAAAACATTCAACAACAGAACAAATGTTAAATTAGAAAAATGAAGCTCCAACAAATAAACCCTCAAACACTTGATGAAATTGACTTATCTGATATAAAAGATTACCCCCCTATAGATAGTGGTATAGAAAAATTGGTTAAAGCACTAAGAGGTATTGGTTTACTTACTGTAGCATCTTGTGAAGGTCATTTAACTCAAGATAAACATCCTTATCCATGGGTCAATCTTTCCTTACATCCAGAAATAAAAAAATCTATGTTGGAAATCATTCAATTATATAATTCACAAAGTGAAATTAGTTGGACCATTGATCATTGTGCAATTAAACCTCTAGAAAGCGCATATAATGAATCAGAATTAAAAAAATTACAACAAAATAGTGAAAGTTTAGCAATATTTTTATTTAACAACTATGTTAAATTTTTTAGTGCTTATTAATTTATAAACATGGAACTCCAGCAAATGAAACAGGGCCAGTATTTTGTGACTTTGCCTAGCCAGATAGTCGGGGTTAAAGCCCAAAAGAATCCGTAAATTCCTTTATCTTTTTGTAGTCAGCAAGGTACTTGGAACCTTTTTCTGTTATTGAAAAGACCTTACTATTTTCTACAGTATTAATTTTGATTAAGCCACGCGAAATTAAGCTGTTTACATATAAAGTCATTTTCTTATGGCTCAAATTTGATTTGTAAAGTAAATGCGTCGGTTTTATAGTTCCACCTTTATCTTGGACAGCTTTCAGTATGTCATATATTATTTCAATCTTGGCCCTTCTGATTGTCATTTTTTTAATATAACTAAGTATGCAAGTAACAAAAACAAAAATCCTATCAGTTGAAGGGTTTCAGCTAATGCGTAAAAACCCTTGTCTAAAATGAATAGTATAAACATAATTTGGCTTAAAAATATTGCCATGAAAGACATCATAACCAAAAATGCGCTTTTTCTTTTTTTAATTGAATAATTCTTGAAATAATAATGCGAGATAAATCCTACTATTAGAGCAAGGGTTAGATGAAATTCAAAATATGCAAAGGTGCTGAATATTACTGCTAAAAAAGAGAAAAACAAGAGCAAAGATATGATTTTCTTGTCCTTTATGTTTAATATGTTTGCTAGTATTATAATAAACGCTATCAAAAACAGGAACCTAAATAAGAATAAAGCAACTGTATTAATAAAGTCAAAGCTGTGTGTGTAAGTTACTATAAAAAGCCCATAAAATGATTTTTCAACAGTCTTGTAGAAAACAACGAAATTTGCTATTATCTTGAAAGTTAAACTTGCTGCAATCAACAAAAAAGACAGCATGAAATAGAAATACTTTCTCTGATTTGTAAGATTGTAGGTTTTGTAAGCAAATATAGCAATCAAGAAGCATACAATTATAGAAAATACTTCAAATATTGTGTCTACTCCGTAGAACCATTCTGGTCCTACTAAAAATTGGACCATTTTTCAGTGAAAAACTCACTTTGCCATTTATTAAGCTTGTGAATTTAAAGTATGTATTAAGGCTTCATAAAGTATTTATTAACACTTAATATAGCTTTTGGATGGTGACGGGGAGGTTTTCCTAATTCTAAGAATTAGGCCCATCTGACAACTTTTTGCAAGCAAAAGCTCGACCAAAAGTTGGATGAAACACCTCTTTTCCCTCCCCGGCTCTTTTATATTTTACAAATTTTCTAGAAAAAGTTATTATGTCACATTAATTTTTATTTTTCAAAAAACTTCTCAATTTCCACTTCTGGACTATTTGTAATAACTAAGTTTAAATCATCTGGGAAACATTTTCTATAAGTGCTCCATTTATAGCGTTCTTCAAGAAATACAATTACACCTTTGTCTTTCTCGCTTCTGATACAACGGCCTGCATTCTGCAACGTCTTAATTATTGCAGGAAATATGTAAGCGTATTCCCAGCCCTTTGCATATTTTTTGTCGTAATAATCTATTAATTGCATTGTTTCGAGGTCTGGCTTATTTAAAGGCAACCCAACAATAATTACACCCTTTATTATCCCTGGCAAATCAATACCCTCACCGTAGCTTCCAGCAGCTACTGCCAACAAAATAGAATTTTTTGTTGTTTTAAATTCTTCAAGTAATTCATTTCTTTCTTCTTTATTGTTAGCTGGATTTTCTAAAAGCAATTTTCTTTTTGTCAAGTTTCTTAAATTAGCACTTATATTGTACATGACTTCGTAGCTTGGAAAAAACATTAAAATATTCCCCGGAATTTTTTCTAGGATATTAGAAGCCTTTGTTGCTATTAGCCCATACATCTCATTGCTTCTTTTTGTGAATTTTGTTGTGACGCCAGATACAATCAAATTAAGCCTGTTCTCATATGGAAATGGATTTTTGTATTCCTTGCATATAGCCTCATCAAATCCTAGCAGGTCTTGATACATCTCTGTTGGTAATAAAGTGCCTGACATGCAAATTAGGCTTAATGAGTTGTTTATTAATGGCTTGAATAAAATGCTTGGGTCAAGGCATTTTAAATTCAATGTTATAATTTCTTTTCCAATCTTTGATTTTTTTAATTGTAATATTCTTGTGAAACCTTCTTCGTCATTTATAGACCACGCCTTCAAGAAATTTGCTACACCCGAACTGTAACTCCTTTTTTTCTTTTCCCTGACTAAATCAGCTAAAAAATATAGGTCTCCTATAAACTGAAAATAATCTGTGTAAGCATTCACTCTCTCATAGAATTCCTCCTTTTTTATTAATGATTCCTCAGTTTTTTCAAGTTTTTCGTATTTTAAGTCATCTAGAATCAATTTTAGTTCCTTTAATACCTCTGAAATGTTGATATATTCAAATTCACGGGCTTCTTTAATTGCATTTTCTATTGTAAAAGTGCTTAGTGTTTCTGACATTAATTCTCTTAACCTTTTTGCAAGATTATGGGCTTCGTCTAATATAATTATGCTCTTTCCAATTTCCTTGTTAATCCTAAGCAAAAATGAATCCCTAATTCCCGGGCTTAATATATGGAAATAATCAGCAATTATAATGTTGGCTTTTCTACATATATCTGCTGTTATCTCGAATGTGCAGAACTTCTTGTTCACAAGATTAAAGACTTGTTCTACAGTCAAGGGTCCTTCTTTTTTGATTTTTTCATAGATTAATTCGCGCTCGACCTTCATTTCTTTGCTTTTGCTGTTAGTATAAAACGGGCATAATTCTTTTTCTCTAAGTTCTTTACAGTAATCATAAAACTCCCTGCTAGACAATTTTTCCACATCATCAAAACTGCACATGTGTTTCTTGCCAATAACATCGGCTACTAAAAAATTGATATCATACTTTTGCTTTATTTTCCTTAAGGTTTCCAGCACAATTTTATGCTGACTGTGTCTGTTAGTCAGAAAAAAAACTGTAAATTCTTTTTTTAAAGCATAGGCTAAACTAGGAGCTATTGTGCTTATAGTCTTTCCCATTCCTGTCGGGGCATGCACTATTAAATGCTTTCTTTCTTTTATTGCGAGATCAACCTCCGAAATAAACTCCATTTGGCCCTTTCTAAATTCCTTGTAAGGGAAAAATAATTCTTCCATATTTTGCTTTATTAGAAATAAGTTTATATACATTTGGTTAATAAAGAATTTAGATAGTTTAGTTAATTTTATATATATTACAGAATTTTTAATTTCTATGTATAAAAGAGGTATGCTAATAGCTATTTTATTAATTATAGTAGTAAACTTTGTTGATGCATATAATTTCAGGAATCAGACTGGAATCACAACAGCAACGTGGCATGTTTTTCATGTACTCTATGATGACACTTCAGGCAATCAACCCGCAAGAATGCCAAAAGATGATGCAGACACAACAACAATAGCTAATTTTAATGCTGATACACATATGATTGGCTCGAGGTTTAGTCCTATAGAAAGAAATAATTTGTTAAACTGGGCCTCACAAAATGGCCAAGGCATTGACTTGATGAATAGTAGATTTTACTGTTGGATTAGAAGTGAGACAAGTTGTTTAACTATTGATATAGATGCAGAAGTTCAAAATTTTGTAAGCCTGCATGCAAGTCATCCCGCTTATAAAGGCGTTAACTTAGGGGACGAGCCCTATGGAGGTTTAATAGATTCTGCTAGAGATGCAGCTCCTGCAAGAGCAAAAACTGTGATAGATTTGTTCAAGAGATATGACTCAAACATAAATCATAGATATTACTTTAATACTGCTGGTGGAATGCCCATTATGAGGCATTGTAGAGAAGCTAGTCCAGATATAATGCTAAGTTCAGGGGCTGGATATTTAAGAGATCCCTCGATTCCAGAAAAAGGAAATTTATACCATTCACACTATGATAAGGTGATATCTATATTCGATGAAGAATATTTATGCACTGACAATTATGCAATACCTTTTGGTTATAGCATCGCAGCTAATAACTGGGGGGGTCAATTAAATGCTGATGAAGCAAGAATGATAACTTATTTAATGCTTGCACATGGTGGAAAATTTGCATTGTGGTTTGTTTACGGAACTACTTATGGATTTGTCTGGGAAGCAAATAATCCTTTAATTCCAGGATCTTATTTTACTTTTTGGGCACCGGCTATACAAGGTGGTAGAAGATGGGTTAATCCAAGCAATACAGGTATTACAGTTGATTCAACAACTGCACGCTCTGGAACTAATTCGTTAAAGATTACTGCACTAGGCACTTCTGATATTGGAAACAGTTTTTATGTTTATGGAAACAGTTATTTTGGATTACAAGATTCAACAGCCTACGCATTAAGCGCATGGATAAAAAGTGATTGCACAACATGCGAGGCTTCTGTTAAGGTAGAAGATCCGTGGAGTGGAGGATCTGAAAATTATATATGTCCATCAGTTATAGGCAGCACTTTTGGATCTTGGGTTCAAGTAACTTGCAATTTTGTTACGCCTGCTACAGGAAACTTTCCATTTTCTGTTTATTTAACATTCAGAAGTACTGGCACAGGGAATGTCTGGGTAGATGATGTTTCTTTGCGCGACATAGGCAGATCTCATGAAGTATTAAGTTCATATAATCCGGGATTTGAAAAGCAATATGGCCAAGATAGAAGGTCCCATTTTCCTAGTTATTCTACATTAAAACAATTAAACTCAGAATTAAAACAATTAAGCCCAGAACTAATGCCTTTAAAGAAGATTGAATCTTCAAATAATTACAACATCCCAAATAAGAGTGTGATAAAAAGTATTGATGTATCATTAAACAATAATCTGGACACGCCATTAGTTGAATATGGTTTATTAACAGACAATGATGTTAATGGCAAATTATATCTTATATTAGTCAACAGAGTAATTGTAGACGATGCTCTAGTCACACTAAATATAAATTCAAACCAGCCAATCACTCCAGTAAATGTTCTTACTGGCATAAGCCTAGGTACCTTTAATCCAAGCAACGGAATAGTAACATTTAATTTAAACTTGAACAGGGGCGATGGCATTGTTCTCAGATTAGAAAATTTAAAATACAATAAAGAAGGAGAAGGGTCTATTTTATATGCACAAGATTTTTCTTCTGGAAATTTAAATGACTTTACATATGATCAAGGTTATAGTGTAGAAAATATAGGTGGCAATGATATGTTGTTTGCAGATGCATTTTTAAGCACACAAAATATATGGCTTAATAACTATAAGTTTTCTGATTTTATTTTGACTGGAAGGTTCAGAATAAACCTAGCAGTAAACCCAATTTCACTTTTTTATTTTGGTTTTAGACAGAAAAATCCAAATTCTTTAAATGATGCTTATATACTTGCTTTTTATCCAGACCCAGCACCATATCAAAATGGATTTTTAGCCATCATAAGAAACTTTGATCCTTGGCATTGGGATACAAGAAATGATCAAAAATTTTTAAAAGACACTAATTGGCATAGCTTTAAAATAATTGCTTATGGCGGAAAATTAGAGGCTTATATTGACAATATTAAATATTTGTCAGTTGTTGATAATTACATTAACCGGTCAGGATTTATTGGGGTTTCTACCCATAATGGAAATCAGCTATTTTTTGATGACATAGTCATTAAAGAAATAATTAAGACTAATGAATATACCTTAAATTTGAATACTGGCTTAAATCTTATTTCAATTCCTATAGCAGTAAGCAATAATAATATTAATGATTTATTCCAGCCAATACTAAGCAATATAAGGAATATTTATTCTTACGATAGTTTAACAAGTTCTTGGAAAGTATATCATAGCAATCAAGCAATTCCAAGCAGTCTTGCTACAATAGAGCCTAATAAGGCTTACTTTATTTTAATGGATAGCCCAGCATCACTTACAATTACTGGAGATCTTACAACTCCTTCAAGGCAATTAGGCCAAGGATGGAATCTGATAAGTATCTTTGGGATTAGTCCAAGAACAATAGAACAAGAGTTTACAACTAATCCAGTATTTAACAGCATATGGAGCTTTGACCCTGTAACAAGGAGCTATTCTGAGATTCCCAGCAGCTCTTACAACACTTATTTATTGCAACCAGGCCAGGGGTACTGGGTTTATGTGCCTTAAAAAGCATGAGAAGATTTATATATAAGCATAAATTTTAATTTACTGTAAAAGAGGTGCGATTAATGAGAAAGGAGATTTCTATAAGATTAATTATTTGTGTTTTTATATTACTAGCTTTTAATTATGAAATAAAAAATATAAATGCAACAAGTCATACTGGTAGCTTGTATGTTAGTTCAAATCCTTCAGAAGCTCCTGTGTATTTAGATGGTGTGTATAAAGGCGTAACAATTCTTACAATTCAAGATATACCTATTGGAATTCATTTTCTTGAATTAAATGTTCTAGGAGTTAATTTTACAGAATATATAAACATAACATCAGGAATTTCAGCATATTATAATGCAGATGTTAATTATTCATGTAGTGATAGTGATTATGGTATTGATTATAACATTAAAGGGGAAATAAGAATAGGCAAAATAATTTGTTCATCTAAATATGACGGATCAGGGTGGGGTGGTGGATGTGGCGGTGGTGGCGGAGGCCCCCCAGATGCTGTAGATTTTTGCGAGAGCTTAACAAGACTAATGGAATATTACTGCCCAAATTCAACTTCAATGAATCCCGCATCCTTGACTCATTCTTGCAAATGCAATGATGGCGCATGTATAAGAGCAGAAAGATTACCTAAACCACAGCCAATTTTATATACCTCTCCACCGTCTCAACAATTAAGTACTATTCTAGGAGTATTGCTTATTTTGGTAGGTTCTTTAATTTTGGTTTTGATGCTTAAATTCAAGCAGAAAAAACCAATTTCCTTTGGATTAAGACCTGCAAAAATAACTAAAAAGAAGAAAAGAAGAAGATAAAGATATTTGTTGATATATTGATTAAAATTCAGAAATATTTAAAAAGATTGGAAAGTTTTGATTATCATGCCAAATCCGTTTAAAGATTTTTTTGATTTCCTTACTAGACTCTTTTTAAATAAAAAGCATATAAAAATCGGGCTGTATGGTCCGACAAATTCCGGTAAATCTACTTTAGCAAACAGAATCACAAAAGACTGGCTTGGCGAGGAAATGAGCTCTGTTTCTAGAATACCACATGAAACTCGCGAGATTATACAAAAAGAAAAAATTACTGTACAACACAATGGAAAAAAACTGACATTTAATCTTGTAGACACACCAGGCATAGCTACAAAAATTGATTATGAAGATTTCCTTAAATACAAGCTTTCAGTAAAAGAAGCAAGAGAAAGAGCAAAAGAAGCAACTAAAGGCGTTATAGAATCAATTAAATGGCTAGATTCCATGGATTGTGTAATAGTAGTTTTAGATTCTACAATTAATCCTTACTCACAAGTCAATATCACAATTATAGGAAATTTAGCAGCAAGAAAAATACCAGTTTTAATAGCCGCAAATAAAATAGATTTAAAAAAATCAGATTTAAAAAAAGTAGAAGCAGCTTTTCCCCAATACAAGTCAGTTGGAATCTCTGCAGAATACGGCCATAACATGGATGATTTTTACAAAATGCTTTTCAAGGTGGTAAAATAAAATGCTGACTTTACAATTCATTCCCAATACTGAAATTGCAAATCTTGACCAAGAATCAAAACTCAGGAAATTAATTTCCTTAATAAAAAGTGACAGGATTTTAGTCTTAGAGGGCGGCTTAAGCTCTTATGAAGAAATGCAATTAATAGAAAGGACAATGGAGCAAATAAATAAGGAGTTCAGAGGCATTGAAATCTGCACTGTTTCAAGCGAAAAAAGAAAAACAGAGTTTAGCACAAAGATAAAAGAGGCAATTTTAAAGGCGTTTGGATATAAAAGCGGTCTGACTATTATAGGCCCAGCATCTATAGTAAAAGAAATTAGAAGAGACCCTACAAAAATTGAATTGTTTGCAGTAAATAAGAGACCCAGGAAAAAATGATTTTTATAAAGATTTTTATAAAGCAAAGGAGGTGTTAGGAGTTTAATTTTGATTTTTTTTATGTTGAAACTTAACAATGCCACACCAATGTGTAAGATGTAATACGCTATATGAAGAAGGAAGTAACGAGCTTTTAAAAGGTTGCAGTAAATGCGGAGGGAAGTTTTTTTTCTATTTAAAGCATTCGGACATTGAAGAAGCAAAAAAGATATCTGAGAATCTGACGCAAGAACAAAAACAACAAATCGAACAAGATGTTTTTAGCATTATTGAAAATGAATTTGACCCAAGCATGCCGGTATTCCTTGATTTTGAGTCAGTAAGAATTCTAAGCCCCGGAAAATACGAGCTTGATATAGTGAACTTGTTCAGAGGAAAGCCAATTATCTACAAGATAGAGGATGGAAAGTATATTATAGATTTAAAATCAACTTTTAGAAGTATAAGAAAAGAGAAAGAAGATGAACGAAGCTGAACAACTAGAACTTTTAAGAATTTTAAAAAAAACATATAACGCTTTTAGAAAAAAAGACATAAAAAGATTAAGACAATTAAGCGACCATATTGTAGAAGATGCTTCAATATTCCAAGATGATTACACACTTTCCTTGGCTATTATTTTGTACACTATGTCAAAGATTCTAGAGAAAGGCAATTACGAGGCATATCATGCATGGGGCTCATTCTATAAAAGTTCTGTAAGTGATTTAAAGAAATTGTTAAAGTATCTTGGAAATAGCAACTTCAAAAAATATTCAGAAACGCTAAGGAATTTGCTGCAACAAATAAAAAACATAGACAAAAAAGTACCTCTGTATATAGAAGAATTGCTTAACTCATCAAGGATAAAGAAAGGCAGCAATCTATATGCCTATGGACTTAGTTTAGGGAGGGCTGCTGAATTACTCGGAATTTCAAAATGGGAGCTCATGGGCTATATAGGTAATTTGGACATATCAAATGAAAATTTAAGAACCTTAAACATAAAAGAAAGGCTAGACATAGCAGAGAAGGTGTTTAATTTGAAATGAATTCTGTTTTAATATCAATGATTATTGCAGCGATAGTTACCTTTTTGTTGCTCGGGGCCTTTATAGCAACCGGAATAGGATTTTTAATATTTTTAATAATTGCAATTATAATAGCCACAATATTTTTTTTCGTAAACATACTAAAAAAACTTACAAAAATGGCTATAATAGTACTTTTAGTGTTGGTTATTTTGTTTTATTTTAACAACAACTTTTCAAATAACGCTAAACTGATTTGTAAAACTGACAAGGATTGCATTTGCAATGGAGTGGACATTAAAACAGAACAGTGTTATGTAGGAAACGTTAATTACTATAAATTTTTTGTGAACAAGAAAGCATATTGCCCTGATTTTTGTAATGGAATAGCTGGAAATCTTGAAACAAAGTGCATTAACAATAAATGCGCTATAACAAATAAAAATCTCAAAAATCTCACACAAAAATAAAAAAAATGAGAAGCATAATTTTTGATACAAGTTCAATTATAAGTTTAGCAATTAACAACATGCTTTGGACTTTAGAACATTTAAAGAAACAATTTGATGGCAAATTTTTTATTACCGAATCTGTGCATAAAGAACTAGTTGACAATCCTTTGAGATCAAAAAGATACAAGCTCGAGGCTTTGATGATTCAAGACGTTATTGAAAATAGAATAATAGAAGTGTACCCTGGAAAAAATTTAGAAAAAGACGCAAAAGAACTTCTGTCATTATTAAATCATGTATTTAGTGTAAGAGATAGCTATATAAAAATTCTGGACATGGCTGAAGTGGAATCTTTAGTTTTAGCTAAAGAACTTGGTTCTAGGGCATACATAGTAGATGAAAGAACAATAAGGCTCGTTGTAGAAAATCCACCTATGCTCGCGAGTTTATTAAAAGATAAGCTGCATACAAAAATAGATATAAGCTACAAAAACCTTGAAAACATAAGGAATTGGTTTAAGGCTATTAAAATATTGAGAAGTGTCGAGCTAATGTTGATAGCTTATAAAATGAAGCTATTTGATAATTATTTACAAGGCAATAAGAACAAGAGATATGATTTCGTTGATGGTATGCTATGGGCTTTAAAGTTGCATGGCTGCAGCATTACAGAAAATGAAATCCATCAGATTCTAAACTCGGATATTATATAATTTTTGAATATTATTTTTTAAAATTAAAAGAAGTTAGCATTAATTAACTTTAGACTTTGCAAAAACATAAGATATATAAACATAATAAATATGTTATATTTATGTCTGTAGATACCATCACAATAAAAAAATCTGAATATGAAAAATTAAGAAATAAGGCTCAGTTAAGCGAAAGTTTATTAGTTAAATTAGTACAGGGCTTAGAAGATATAAAAGCTGGTAGAATAAAACCTTGGAGAAAGAATTCATAGATTTAGTTTTTTCTTAATTTCTTCTTTATAGAACGGTATCAAATATCTTATTTGATTTATAACTTTTTGCTGTTCTTTTTTATCACTAAGAGCTATCACAAATACCACAACATATTCCTCATAAATCAAATAGTAAAATCTGTAATTTTTAACCTTCTTTTCTCTAAAAAATTTATATCCTAAAGGATTCCCAACATATGGATTTATTTCAAGTTGGTCTATTTCTTTTTGAATTTGATCTTTCAAAGATTTGTCTAGTTTTTCAAAGTCTTCATCAAATTTTCTTGTTGTGTATATTTTATACATCTAAAAGTTGAGATGTTAATGTTTATATTTAAGTCTATTTGTTCAGTCACAATAGCCATTTTTTCCATAGTTAGTTTTTCTACTCTTTAGGGCCTTTCTTACGACATTATTTATACTTTAGTTCTTGCTGTATTTCGTACATTTTAAATTATAGACTAGTTGTTTTTTTATAATCAATATTAAGCTCTTTTAGCATTTCAATTACTCTTTGTTTTTCCTTACCCAATCCCTTCCAGTCAAGAATGGTATAATCAACCTTTTCAACAGTCTTTTGGATAGCTTCTTTTATGCCATCTTTTGTCAATTGTTGTAGTACATATTTAGGACAGATATGGCTTAAGGCAATATTATTCCGCAATACCACTTTATTGAACTCAGGGCAAGTATGAAGGCCGCCAATTCCAATAGCAACATCTGCCTTTTTAGTTTCTTTGCTTAAACTTGTTATTATAGTCTTGGCTATTATATTTCCAGCTTTTTTGTCATTCCATTCTTTTATAGTAGAACCAATCTCAATAAAAAAGGCTGGCCTCTCCAAATAAGGGCCGTGGTGAGTTGCTTCATACACAATCTCATAACCAGAATCTTTTCCAAGCTCATTCAGCACAAGAAAAAATTTGCGCAACATTAGAGCAGAACTAAAAACTAACCTATTTTTTAAGCCACCAAGCTCATTTTCATTCCAATTTCCAATGCAATGAATGCTTAAGGTCGGTATAGCAGATTGGCTTTTGTGTTTGCTTATAAAAATGAAGAAATCTGCGTTAATGCTTTCATGAATGTTTTCATGTGTAATAAGATCACTATTTATTGTATACAACTTAATTTTTTCGTATGCATAAACATTCTCATTTTCGTATGTCTCATCTAAAACTCTAAAATGAGGCAAAAGATTTTCTTTTATATTCATGCTAGCTTCGTCCTTTGTAGAAGCTATAACAGCGAATTCCATGGTAAAAAAGAGATTAAAAGAATTTAAAAAATTATCTCTTGTACAACAGAGTTGTAAAGAAGTTTATTGCATCTAGCCTGTATAGCATATAAATAAATGTTGTTGTTACTGCTAATATTATTAATATTAATACAATTTTTGCATAAAAATTCTTTCTCAGCCATTGGGTGTTTTCCCGAGCAGCCCTTAAATTTTTCATCTGCAATTCTTCAGAAAAAGAAATCTTGTACTCCTTGCCATCTTCGTCTTTATAGGTTAGTGTTTTTGCAGCCATGATTCATATCCCCCCTAATATTTTATATTGCCTTTTGCAACATATTAAAAGGATGTTATTTATAAATATTATTATACTAAAGTATAGAAAATAAGTATAGAAACATTTTTATATGTTTCAAAGATATAAAAAAATTGATGGTGTTTATTAATATAATTTTAGTATCTTTACTAGCTTTTCTGGGATTAGTTTTTGGTATGTTTCTTGCTTTTTTTACAAAAGAGGAATTAAAGCCAGGAAGAAAATATTTCGGAATATTGCTAAAAGCCGTGACTATTGTTTTGATAGTTATGTTAATTACAAAATCATTAAACAATTATTTATTGCTGTCTATTGCTTTTATTTTAGGCATGATAATCAGCTTTATTTTTAGAAAAAATTATTTTTATTTGGGGTTTATAATAGTTGGAAGTTCATTTTTAGGAGATGATTTTTTTTCGTTAATTTCAGGATTGGTGTTTTTGTTCGGATTGCCATTTGGCACTATGATTGCTTCAAACAATTTAAATAAAATAAAAAAACTCTATAACATTGTAGTAAGCAACTTTATTTTATATGCAATACCATTTTTAGTGCTTTTTTTTGGCAACCTTATTCAAAATTATACTAATATCATATTTGCATTCAGTTCTGGGGCACTTTTTGTATTTTTGGTAAGCCGGTAATATAGAAATGTTTATATTTAATATTAAATATTTATCTTCGTCAAGAGGTGAATATTGTTGCAAAAAAGAATATGGTTTTTGATCAGTGTTGCTTTTTTATTATTAGCTATAAGTTTTTTTCTGGAATCATTAAATAAAACCAATTTAATAACAGCTTTAATAGTTCAAGATGTGGATTTTAATAACATCGAACAATTGTCTAGTGTAAACAAAGAAAATGACATAATAACCTTTAAATTAAATGACATAAATTATTCTTTAAAAATAGAGAATATATACAATAGCAATGTGATTATCTCTATTGGCCAAGAAAGATACACTATTAACTTGAGAGGAACAAAAAATATAGATTTAGACAAGGATGCACTCTCTGATTTATCCTTAACTATAGACAATATATTGCCTCCTGATATTTCTTTAACCATAAAAAGGATTTCATGCATTCCTAATTGGTACTGTGGATATTTTAGCAATTGTAGGAATAGTATAGAAACAAGACAATGTACTGATTTAAACAAATGCCAAAATCCCGCATTCAGGCCAGATTTAAGCAGACCTTGTGTCGAATCTTGTAATGATAATATCATAAATCAAGATGAGACTAGCATTGATTGTGGTGGTAGTAAGTGTAAACCGTGTGGTGTTTCTTTGAGCTATATTTATTTCTGGGCATCTATTCCTATAATATTGGCTTTTGTATCTGTGTTTGTAAGTTTGTTGGTGGTTCAATTAAAAAAACGCCGCAAAAAAGGGAAAATAATAATAGAGGATAATCCAGATCAAATTAATATTCAGAAATTAAAACGAGAAGAAAAAACAATTAAGTCAGTAAAAAAACCCGATCAAAAAACCCAGCTTATTATAAATGAAGACGCAGCTATTGTTCGGTTAAGGAAGTACATAGAAGACTCTTTAAACAAAAATTTCAATGAATTCCAGATAAAGGCAAAGTTATTGACAGTAGGATGGCCCGAAAGAGTTATAAATGAAAATATTTGGGCAGTAAAAAAGAAATTAGGGAAAAGCTTACTATAAATTGATTGGTATAGACTAAATTTATAAACTCTTTTTTTAAGCTTAAAAATATGATAACAATACTTGATTGCTATACAGACGAGCCTTCAGGGCTAGGAGTTCCACCATATCTAGGAACATATCCAAGATATTTACTAGGCTGTTATAAAAATGCAAATTATTTAACTATAGATGACTTAAGACTATACTACAAATATGATGGCAAAATCCCAGAAACTAGGCAGAATGAGGCAACAAGAATTGGGGTATACAATTTAACAAAAAATCATACTAAAGTCAAGGAAATGCTTGAAAAAACAAAGACATTGATCATTATTATAGGAGTGAATACCCCCGGGAAATATTTAAGCGCAATTCCAGGCACTATAAAAGAGATAAAAGAGATTCTTTCAGACTTTAAGGGAAAAAAGATCTTGACAGGGCCAATTATTTATGGTACGGGAATCTTTGGGGGAAGAAAGGCTACTGTTGTGAAAGATAAATTCTTTCATGAGGTTAAGGACTATAGATTTACCTTTGAAGAGATATACAAATACTCAGTAGAAGGTGCTGAACTGCTAGAACAAATTCCAGATTTAAGAATTTTAGAAATAGAACTAGGAAAAGGCTGCAGTTATGGAAAATGCAGTTTCTGCACAGAGCCATTAAAGTCAATAGTTTTATTTAGGGACTGTAAGGATGTTTTAAAAGAGATGAAGGCCCTATATGGTCATGGAGCTAGGTATTTTAGACTTGGAAAACAGACATGCTTCTATTCTTATCCATGGGCTGTTAAATTACTAGAATCAATACATAAAGAGATGCCTGAAATTAAGTTATTGCATATAGACAATGTAAACCCAATAAATGTTGTAGCTGATAAAAATCAAGAAATAACAAAGGCAATAATAAAATACTGCAGCCCGGGAAATATTGCTGCCTTTGGAGTTGAAACTTTTGACAGAACAATAACCAAAGATAATAAACTAAATTGCGCTCCTGAAATGGCGTATAAAGCTGTAAAAATTTTAAACGAATATGGCAAAGACCGGGGAGAAAATGGAATGCCTAAATTTCTGCCAGGAATTAACATTATATTTGGATTAAAGGGCGAATCTAAAGGTTCTAATCAGGAAAACATAAAATGGCTCAAAAGATTCCTTGATGAAAATTTATGGTTACGCCGCATAAACATAAGGCAAGTCGTTATATTTCCAGGTACAGAGATGGCGAAAATTGGCCTGAAATACTTAAGGAAAAACAAGAAATACTATTGGACATGGCGTCGCGCAATCCGCGAAGAGATTGACTTGCCTATGTTGAAAAGGATATTTCCAATAGGCTTAGTGCTTAAGGATGTTTACACAGAAGTGTATCAAGGACAAGTAACTTTTGGAAGGCAGTTTGGCACATACCCTATAATTATAGGCGTAAAAGGAAGACTTCCATTAAAGAGATTTTATAATGTAAGAGTCACTGGACACATGCTTAGAAGTATTAGCGCTGAGATTCTAAATTCTTAATTAAAATCTTTGCAAATTTGTTATGCTAAAGCTTAACACTAAGGCTTTGCACAAAAAGTAGTCCTACAAGGACTTTATAGTGCTTATCGCTTCTTGAGCGATTCTAGGGCTTAAGCCAGTAGCCCGGTCTTTAGACATATAGTCTAGAGACATCTTCAAGATATTCCTTGAAGCATTAATCAGTATATCAAGTAATGTATATTTAAAAAGCTGTCGCGCGAGCAGTGAGATGTGAGAAGTGAAATACGACTTTATGTGCAAAGCCTAACACTAAAAAACATTTATAAAATCTACTATAATCTTTATTTTATGAAAATTTTATACTTTGGAGAATTGGTAACATTAATGGAGAAAAACCAACTTTTAGAAACTGTTTTGAGTGAACCTTTGTCTAGACTTTTGGTTAGGGACTATGTTTGTATGACTGGGGACGATTACTTCTCTCATTGCTTAATAGAGTATAATAAAAGAAGTGGATACAGAGATATATTTATACCAGGGAATTTAGTACCTGGGTTGGCAGAAGGTCATTTTCTTAGACAATACAGATATGCCCTACATATTAATCATGGCTTTCAAATAAAATTAATAAAACCTTTATTTCCAGAGGATAGAATAATGGTGATAGATAAAATTGAAGAAGCTAAATCTGATACACGACTTATAATCGATAATTCTAGTCCCGTAAAGATTAAAAGACGAATAAAAAACCAAGAGAATGAATTAACCTGCCTATTATATTTGGACTACTTAATAAGAAGGAACGAGTAAAATGTTATATTTAATTGGCATCGGCTTAAATGATGAAAAAGACATTTCATTAAAAGGATTAGAAGCCATAAAAAAATGTAGGTTTGTCTATCTTGAAAATTATACATCTAAGTTTAACACTGATGTCAAGAAGCTTGAGAAATTATGCAATAAGAAGATTCTGCTTGCAGATAGAAACATGGTTGAAAATTCACAAGAAATTATAAACAATGCAAAAAAATACAATGTTGCTTTTTTGGTAATAGGCGATGTTTTTTCTGCTACTACACATATTAATTTCATATTGGAATGCAGGAAAAATAATATTAAATCTAAAGTAATACATAATGCTTCTATAATAACTGCAGTAGGAGAAACAGGGCTTGAAATCTATAAATTCGGCAAAATTACATCAATACCATTCAACAATGAAAATATAAAAATCCCTATTGAAACAATAAACAAAAATCTTAAGGACAACATGCATACATTGATAATTCTAGACCTTGATCCTTTAAATAATAAATATTTAAGTGCAAATGAGGCCTTAAAATACCTTGTAAAAAATAGTATTCCAGAAAATACGAAAGTACTAATTTGCTCTCAGCTTGGCGGAGATCCTGAAATAGTTTATTCTGAAATAAAAAATCTACTAAAAAAAGAGTTTAAAAAATTTCCGCAGTCTATAATAATTCCATCAAATAAATTGCATTTCATAGAAGAAGAGACATTAAACCTATGGAAAATATAATATCCATAGAATTACTTTTTAATCTTGTCTAAAGCAGACTTGTCGAATCTCTGGTCCTTAAACCTCATAATTGGGGTTAAACTATCATCTATTATTTTTCCGTTTATTGCATCAACCTTTATATTTAGAATATTAAAACTGGTATTGATGTAAGTAATATTCCATAAAACTGTAGTTAAATTCTGAAGGATAATTATTTTCTGTGTGGGATTCTCGCCGGGATACTTTTTCTTCTTTAATTTTTCTATATTGGATATAGCCTTTTCAAGATCAATCTTGACTTTTTCTATGTCCAGTTCATTTACTATAGCTTCAGGACGCTTGAAAATATCATCTTCCTTTAATTTTATCTCATCGTTTGCTTCGATAAAACTTGTTATTTTTATGCCGTCAGGATCAAAAAAGTCTAGCTGCCACTTTACATTTTTTACATCATTGCCTATTGTGAATGCTGAGCATAAATAAGAATTTTTATGCAATCTTTTCCAATCTTCATACTCTTTTGACCCCCCCAATCTTTTTAAGAATGCTTTAATAGCATCTAACATAAAGTTGCTATATTTGTTATATATAAAAAACTTTGGTTATTAATTTCTATAAAAAGTTTATTTATTGACTTGTTCAAGAACTATTCGTGCTGTAGAAGGATTTACTGGCACCCACTTTCCTGTGGCTTCGTTTAGTCTAACAACTTTTGGTGGCAGCTTTCTATTGACGGTAGATCTTTCTATAACTTGGAAGTTTCCCTGCGGTAGCCTATATGCTACTGGTTGGCTTTCTACTATTGGGCCCAGCATATTTGTTGTATGACTTCTTGTAGAAGTTATTTGTGGCTGATTAATTTTTCCCTTAGGGGATTTGGTATTTTTAATTAGGCTGGCTGAAAAAAGTGCGATACCCAATATAACTCCGCTTTCTACAATCTTACCAATGATCTCAGTATTTGCCCTCCTACCCACTGTAGTTTTTTTAGCTTCAGGATTTTCATACTCTATAGTTCCTAAACGATATTGCTTAAGCTTACTTATGTCTTCATCGTACTCCGCTTCTACTTTTTGATATGCTTTACTAGGGTAAAACGTACAAGAGTAAACAAAATTACATATTGCTGAGGCTATAACTCCAAATTTAACAACCTTGCCCAAGCTAGCACCCATCGCCAATGCTGGTATATCTTCTGGATCTCTAAAGTAACTTTCAAAATCTAAAGTGTCTCTTGTAGACGCCGAAATTGGTAAACCCACCTTTCCTGTTAAAAATAATAATTCATATTCTGAAAGTTCTTCTATTGGTTTATATTCAACTGAGATTGTATCTGTTTGTGCTCTTTGCCTTCCTGTCGTATCAATATACCTTAAAGGATTATTGCTTACATACACATAACCAGACTCTTCAGGCTTAAAGCTAGGATCTACTGAAATAAATCTTCCAGTACTTGCATCATAATACCTAGCTCCATAATAATAAAGTCCATTATTGTCCTGTTCCTTGCCTGTATATTTCTTATTTCCAGGATAAGAAACACTAATCAAATCATCTCCAAATGGCTTATAGCTTAATTTCTGCAATTTATTTCCATTGCTGTCTGTTATCACTCTAGTGCTGCCTAAATGATCTTGATGATAATACTCTTCTCTATTGCTGGCATCGATTCTTTCTATAAGATTAGTTCCAAGATAAATGTAAGATGCTCTTTGGATACTAGTTTCTTGTATCAAGCTTTTAATAGCCTTTTCATTTCCTGTAAACTGATAACTTGACTCTGAATTCAAATAGACTATTCTTTCTTTTTCACTTAAATCAATGTAACCGTTTGCTTCAAGCCTTAACAAATCCTTGCAATTAATATTAGTTTGAATTAAAAACCAATCTGAATTAAGCTTTTTCAAAATCTGATTGCTGAATATATTAATATTTCCTAAATTGCTGTACATTTTAAACAACAACTTAAGATTCTTATTGCTTTTGCTTTCTACTAGAATTCTTAAATTATTATTAGAGCATTGTACTTGTTTTATAATAAAATTTTCTATTTGTAATGATTCTTTGTATGGCATCGCAGCATATATAGTACTAGTAATGAATATGAATGCAAGAAATAAAGCTATTAACCTCTTTTTCATGTGTTTTATGAAATATTAGTATATAATAAAATTTATGTATTTGTCTTTTTAATATAAGTCTAATATCACTTTTCCTACTACTTCTCCAATAATATAACTTAGTACAGCAGCAATTATTCCAATAGAAGCAAGCTCAAATCCTGATTTTCTCCAATCACCATAAGTAACTTTGCCTTTTATTACCCCTAGAACAAATAAGGAGGCTGTAGAAATTATGAAGGAAGTGATTATTGCTGCTTTTACAGGCATAACAAAAAACGGCATTAAAGGTATCAAAGAGCCGATTAAAGAAGCAAAAAAGACTACTGATGCATTTTTGATTGGGTCTCTGTAAGTATCAGAGAGTTTTGTCTCTTCTTCCATTATAGTTTTTAGCCATAGTTCTTTGTTTGATGTTATTCTTTTCACTATGGAAGTAAGTTGTTTTCCTCTAAATCCTTTTTTATAGTACAAATCATGGATTTGTTCTGTCTCGAAGTGTTTTAATCTTTTTATAGAATCTTTTTCAAGAGCCAATTGGCTTAAATAAAAATCATGCGAAGCTTTTGATGAAGTGTAGGCAACAGCACCCATTGAGATAGATTCTGCTAAAGTGGCAGCTATACCAGCAATAATAACAATCGGCACGTTATTAGTTGCAGCTGCTACTCCAAGAACAGAGCCTAGCACATTAACCATGCCGTCTTGGCCGCCCAAAATGACATCCCTTAAGATATCCCCATGATGACTGTAAGAATGACTATGGGCAGTTCTTTTTATAGCCATGATGCACCTCTTTTGACCTCTTTTATATATAGTTAGACATAATATGTTTTTAATGTTTTTTATTATTTATAATTACTTTCTTATAGTTACAAAAACTAAAATGATGTTGATATTACTGAAGCTATGTTTTTAAAAATAGAATAAAATAGTTTAATGAAAATTTTTAAAGAAGATACATTTATAAAACCCAATTTTTTATTTTTTAAATATGAAAAAACAGGATTTAGGCTTAGAAGAATTATTGATTGTAGCAAAGAAATATGCTGATAAAGGTGATGTGGATCTTACTGAAAGGCATATTGGTATTATTTTAAAATATTCTAGGGATCATAATACTCCTTTAGACACAAAAGCCATAGAAGATATTGAACAAACCGCATATATGAGGGGCATAGCAGTTTGTTTAAGAAGGGCAGAAAACCTTTCAACATATACAGATACATATATTCAGAGTGGAATTAATGGAAACATAAGTGATGTTAGAAAATATATGGAGCATGTTGATATTTCTGAAGAAGAAAAGAAGTCTATAGAATTAAGAATTAATAAAATCCTGGAAACTATAAACCAAAGAAAACCCACGCCAAGTTATTAAGTTTTGAGATTTTTAAAGGCCTTAAATTATTGGCTTTTAAGCATTAATAAAGTAAAAGAAAAGGTTTATAAACAAGTAATTACTATAAAATAGTAACAAAATATGATATTAATGGAGGATGAAATGAGAGAATATCGAAAAAATAATTTTTATGCCAGTATAGCTGTAACTGTTGCATCTGCAGCTGCATTAGGTCTTGAAAGATATGTTTTACAGCTCGAAGATACACCATTAAAAAAAACAGTTGATATTGTATTTCAGGCGGGAATGTATGGTGGGTTAGCTGGCATTTTGATTAATGGAATCTTAGCCACTAATAGATAATGCAGTTGATAGAAAAATAAGAGAAATAAGGAAAGATAATTAGTTAAAAAATGGCATTAGACGATCTTTTACGGCGCATAGAAAAAAATATTGTTATTTCTAGAAGAGACTTCTTAAATACAATAGCAATTATTGCTGGGGTTAGTGCAACTGGTTTATATGGATTAATAGAAACAGCCGAGGCAACAACGAGAAGCAGATTAAGTAGAAAAGTCAGAAAAATCAGACTAGATTACTCTAAAGTTCCTACACCAAAATTAGGGTACATATCTTTATACAGAGAGCCAAACATGAAAGCATTAGAATTATCGGGTAATGATACAGATATAGGCAGAGTACAAAGAGTAATTAGATGGCGTAATATAACAAGAGCTGTTGAAAATAGGTACGGCATACCAAGGGACTATTTAACTGCGATGGCATGTGTCGAATCAGAAGGCAATCCTGTACAACCAAATCAATTGGGTGATGGAGGTTTAGGCTTAATCCATATGCAACCTTACATGGCTGCAAGATATGGTTTAAGATTGATTACAGACTCTAAAAAATTAAGGGATTTTAGGCAGGGCAGGAAAATAAACAGAGCTATAGAACTACATAACGGAGATTTAAAAGATTTAATTGCTTTAGACGATAGATTTCACCCAATTAAAAATTTGGATGCGGCTAGTAGAATGTTGGCTGATCATTTTCAAAATACACATTCTTGGAATAGAGCCTTAGAAAGGTATGCTGGTAGAAGGAATTATGATGGCAGAGTTGGGTATTATGCTAATAAAATACACAGCACTAAGTTTATGGCTAGAGTAAGAGAAGACTTTAAAATAAGAAATACCGGCATATTGATAGTTGGAAGACCGATTGATTTTGATAGATACATCACAATTTTTAGCAGACTAAATTATAATTACGGGTTACAGGCATATTTAGATCTTCCTAGATTACCAGTAATTTAGTTAAGAAATCAGGCAAATTTATAATATTTCCTCTGTCTTATTATAACTATAGGAATGTATTTCTTCCTTAATCTTCTTTTAAGCTCTTGGTCTTGGGTTGCAATTATGGTGTCGGAAGAAGAAATCTCAACTAATATATCATCAATCTTTTTATTTTTGAATTTACTAGTTTGAATTATATTAAAAATATGCAAAAAAGAAAGTGCAATCCTTGATTCTGGCTTATTTATTTTTTTAAGCTCATCCAAGGTCTTATCTAGAATACAAAGCTCAAAATTAAAATCACAAATTCTTCTTAATTCCCTTATAGCATCGATTTTGTATTTTATCGTATCAATCAAGAAATTTGTGTCAAAAATTATTTTCATCTTCTAAGATGCCCTAAATAATGTTTATGGTACCCTTTTAATAGTTCTAGAATCTTTACTATGTCATCACTCTCTAGAAAATATAGCTTTTTATCATCCAATGCTAATTTTATTGAAGTTGTTTTTTCTTTTAATGCATTAGAAAGGCTTGTATCTGGGCTGTCATCACATACACGCTCTAAAACCCTTAAATGGGTAGAATAATATTTTCTTTTTTCTGGAAAAAGAGGTACTATTTCCTGATAAGTTTTTTCACGCGACAATCCGCGAGCTGTACTAATCAATAAATTCAAATAAGTTTGCTCAAAAAATTCTATTGTTTTTTCTAGATTCCTTACTGTAAAACTTTGAACCATTTTTAGTTGAATATTAATAAAAAATCGCTTTATAAATCTTTCTATAAAACTGCTGAAAATTAGCGTTTATAAGCCTTAAAAACCTCAAATTTTGCACTTTTAGACGTGCAAAGATTAATATACTCCAGATCTCTCAAATAGATGGGGTTCTTAGATAAAAAATGAGCGACAAAAAATCTGATTACAGAGCAGCAAGCATTCAAGTTTTAAAAGACCTAGAAGCAGTGAAAAAAAGACCAGCATTATTCATAGGAGATACAGGAATAAAAGGGTTACATCATCTAGTCTATGAGGCTGTAGATAATGGTATTGATGAAGCGCTAGCTGGTTATTGTAGTTTTATTTTAGTACAAATAAACAAAGATGGTTCTATTACAATAATTGATAATGGAAGAGGAATTCCAGTTGATATTCATCCAGAAGTGAAAAAACCAGCTCTAGAAATTGTAATGACAATGCTACATGCCGGAGGTAAATTCGATAAGAAAAGTTACAAGGTTTCTGGAGGTTTACATGGGGTAGGAATTTCTGTTGTTAATGCTCTAAGCGAGTTTCTAGAAGTAATAGTAAAAAGAGAGGGTCATATATACAAGCAAAGATTTGAATATGGCAAGAAAGCTACTGAACTTGAAGTCATAGGAAATACAGAAGAGACAGGAACACAAGTTACCTTTATGCCTGACAAGACAATGTTTGAAACAGTAAACTTCCAATATGATATTCTAGCTAATAGATTAAAAGAACTTGCTTTCTTGAACGCAGGATTGAAAATACAAATCATAGACTTAAGAACAAACAAAGAGGAAACTTTCAAATATGATGGCGGAATAAAAAGTTTTGTTCAGTTTTTAAACAAGAATAAAACTCCAATATTCCAAGATGTAATATACTTTAGAAAAGAAAAAGAGAAAATTGACGTAGAAATAGCAATGCAATACAATGACGGGTATCAAGAAAATATTTTTTCTTTTGTAAATAATATAAA
>JACPNH010000011.1 GCA_016185565.1 Candidatus Woesearchaeota archaeon
CTCATCCTTAGGCCTTGCGTTTAAAAGAAAGTACGTTCCAGTATCAATCTTCTATCGAGTTTTAGGGACAGTTTCCCATCGTTATCCTCGACCTAAGGGTAGATTATCAACGTGTTACTGAGCCTTACGCCGGCATTCTTGCGAATACCTGACTTGCATGGCTTATTCGTATCCCCATAGCAGCAACCTCCTGCAGGATCAACAGGATTTCTGGCCGCTACAGAATTGACTAGACTCACTATCTAACTATTGTACATCATACCTAAATGAATATCTCTTTAGGCACTCACTAGATAAATCCGACTGACACTCGGATTATCTTCAAAAATCTCAATCTGAGAATATGAAACTTCAATTTAGAAGATATTTGGCATATCTTCCGCACAAAGAGATAAATTTTTATTATCGCACTAATATATAAGTCTTTCTGTAAATTTTTATAAGATTAATGTAAGGACCTCAATTAAAAATAGAATAGAGATAATTTTAAATAGCTTTTTAATATCTTTAATATTAAATGGTGCTTAACATCAGATCCAAGATCTTTAAATTACTAATAGTATTGTTTTTGTTTATTGTTATAAATATCGAGAATTCGCAGGCAGCAAATGATTTTATTGTTTCCGGGACCGTAAGTCCTAATCCCTATTTTATAGAATACAACTTTTTATTAGCAACTACATTTGTTTTCGATCCTGATCCAAATGCTGGACCTGTAGACAATGCCTTTGTGGAACTAAGGATTTATGACCCATCGAATAATTTAGTGTATTACAGAACAGGTAACACAAACAGCAATGGACTTGCTATTTTTTCTATTTACGATTTTAATCCTGGGACTACTGGGATATATAGAGTGCATATGAGGGCGTCTAAGGGCATATCAAGTGGTCAGTTTAGTACCTCACTTTTTGTGACAGACATACCAACTATTATAAGAACGGTTATAGACAACTGTATTGATGAAATACTAGATGCGATACATCATTGTCCATTTATATTTGACGATGGAGACAGCAAATAATGAAGCAATATATGGGTGTTTTTCTAGATAGCAGATATCCAGAATACTAAATAGAATAAACAAAATAAACCATCTTTACGTTCGTATCAGCTTAATAATAAAAAATCCTATAAAACAACCAGCAGTAATGTATGGCATTGCTGGATAATACTTGTCTTTCTTGCTGTAAACTAATAATGCAAATAATGCAACTGCAGAAAATAACGAAACTATGAGTGCATTTTGCAGATTAAATACCTTTAATATCACCCCGGAGAATAATAAAGGAAATGCAATATCTCCTCCACCTACAATAGCTGTTTTAACTGTTGATTTTTTATTTTGTTCTTTATATCCATATTGTAAATTAATCCCCGCAAATAGCCTAGAATCTGTTTGAAATTGTGCAAGCTTAATCATGTGCTTTGACTTCCATACAGCCCACATATCATAAACTGAAATTATAAACAACAAAATTGTAACTGACAACAAATTAAGTACTGGAACAAAAATTGCAGCAAGGCCAGCATAAATAAACAATTCAGTAAAATTCTGCACTACAAAATTTGGCCTAAATATTTTCCATATGCTTAATATCGATGCTAGTAACAATGCAATATACTGATTTAGAAATGCACCAAATGCTATAACTAATGTAAATAAAACACTCAAGAAAAACCAAAACTTCCAAATCCTGACTGCTTTTAATTTTGCGAGTAATAAAACAAATAAAGTTCCTATTAAAATCGCAATTGAAATCGGCAAGAAAGAAGTCCTTTCATCATACTTAGGCCTTTCAATGTTAAATGGGAGTCTTTCTACAGCAAGATATTTATTCACTATAAACAATCCGATGATTTGTGCTGCAAAAAACAATGACAAAATTAGAAGTGTAACTTTTAATGTATGTTTCATGAAATAGTTATTTTCTTTACAGTTTTTAAATATTTCTTTATGTTTGTAAAATTAGTTGAGGATTAGTGGAGGTAGTTTTGATTGTAAATCATTACTTCCAAATAATTAAGTAAAGTTTAAAAACAACTCACTCTTCTTCATTTTAAATGCCCCCGCCACCATACATTGAATTTCAAAAGGTAACAAAAAAGTTTGGTAATAACCTAGTAATTGATAATATAGATCTAAGCATTCCTTTTGGCGAGATTACCGGAATTATTGGAGTTTCTGGATCTGGAAAAACTACAATTTTAAATTTACTGATTGGATTTTACAAACAAACAAGTGGAAAAATAAAATTCCAAAGCCGTGATATACAGAAAGATTATAGGAATGTAAGCACGATTTTTGGATTTGCAACACAGGGCGGCTCTTTCTATAATGAATTAACAGTACAGGAAAATTTGAATTATTTTGGGAAACTATACAATTTGAGCCCAAAAGAGATTAATGGAAGGACTAACGAGTTGCTTAAATTGCTTGAATTAGAAAACGCAAGGAAATACCTTGGAAGAAGTTTAAGCACAGGAATGCAAAGAAGACTTGACATTGCGTGCGCCCTAATACACAGCCCGAAGGTATTAATTCTTGATGAGCCAACTGAAGATCTTGACCCCATACTAAGAAGAGAGGTAGTGGATATTCTAAGGAGAATAAGAAATACTGGAACTACAATCATACTCACATCTCATTTATTAAATGAAATAGAATATCTGTGCGATAAAATTGCAATACTTAATAGGGGAAGAATTATAAAATTTGACACCCCAAACAATCTAAAAAAGTTATATGGAAAAAGCTCATTGGAAGATATTTTCTACATCATAATCAAAGAAACTGAAAAATATATCGCAAAATCACTGGTTAGCAGCGCATTACAAGGAACTACGAAAATACAACAAAAACCCTCAAATATTCCAAAAAACAAAAGTCTTGAAAAAAAGGAAGACTTCCCTAAAAAATTTAGTTTCTTATTTAAGAAAAAATGAAAATAATACAAATAGCAAAAAAAGATATAAAAATCTTGATTAGATCTAGATTTAGCGCATTAATAATTCTTCTGGGCCCGTTGTTCCTTGTATTACTTGTGGGGCTAGCTTTTAACACATCAAGCGTAAGCAATATAAAAATTTATACTTACTCAATCTCTTACAGTGAATTAAGCGAAAACCTATTAAATGCTTTAAAAGACCAGCAATTTTCTTTGACTAAAGTAAATTCTGAGAAGGATTGCATTGACTCTATCAAAACTGGCAATAGCCATGTCTGCATGATTATTCCTGCGGACTTAAAGATAGAAGCAAATAAGTCAAATGAAATAGAATTTTATGTGGATAATTCCAGGATAAATTTAGTTTATTTAGTCATAAATGAAGTAAGCAAAAAAGTTAGCGTGCAAAGCAAGGAGCTAGGAAAAGGCCTGGCACAAGGACTTCTAGATGTAATCAACAACGCAGAAATCAAGCTTCTAGACAGCAAGGACAAAATTACTAGCATAAGAAGCGGCAATTCAAAAATAGGCTCTGAGTCAAGCAACATAGCTGATAATATTAATTCCTTTTCTTTAAGTATTAATGCTTCAGAATTAAGGGTACAGGACATAAAAAGTGGAAATCTTTCATGCGGAAATTGCAGTAGTGAGTATAAAAGCGTTGTTGACAGTATAGTAACTAAGTTAGAAAGCATAGAGAGCGATTCTTCAAAGATAAACAGCGCGAAAGATGCCATACAGAAAAGCATTGGTTCTATAAAAAGCGAGAATGATAAAAGTTCAGATTTTATAGATGATATAAGCACAAGCCTTAATGATATTTTAACTAGTGTGAATGGCATTAAAGTTAAAGAAGCTGAAAGTATAGTAACTCCAATTAAAACAATTGTAAAGCCAATCTCAAGCAGCACCTCTAATTTGAATTTCCTTTTCCCGACCTTGGTTGCCTTGGTTATAATGTTCGTTAGTATATTATTGAGTTCTACTATTGTTATAAGAGAAAAAAAGACAAGGGCTTATTTCAGGAATTTTATCACCCCTACAAATAATTTCACATTTATAATTGGAACATTCTTGACTTGTTTATTTATACTGGTAATACAGTTATCCATAATATTTGGACAGGGCATTTTTATACAAAAATCCTTGTTGATATCTTCGTCATTATTTGGCTTGCTGTTGGTTTTATTTATAATAGCAATGCTCTTCATTTTTGTTGGAATGTTTATAGGATATGTTTTTAATAGCGAAGAAACAGTAATACTGGCTGCAATGTCAACTTCTACTCTATTCTTGTTCATATCCAACGCTATCCTCCCAATAGAAACAATTCCTCCAGAATTAAAATGGCTAGCTCTGTTCAATCCGTTTGTAGTAGCAGACTCTGTGCTTAAGAAAATGTTGTTGTTCAATTCAAGCCTAGGATTAATTTTAACTGAACTCTACCTATTATTGGCTTATGTTATTTTACTTGTCTCATTAATCTACCTAGCAAGAGTAATAAACAAAAGAAAAATCGCATAATAATGGTTATTTATCTGTTTATAGCTATATAAGTGTGGCATATAAAATAATAGGCAGGAATATTTATATAATAAAAACTGTTTATACAACGAGGTAAAAATGGAAAGAAAAGTTTGTGAAGAATGTGGCGGCAAAATAGAAAAAAGGTTAGTTGAGTATAATTTGTTAGGATTCAGTTTAGGAAAATTTGAGGCTGAAGTGTGTAATCAATGCAAGGAAGAAGTTTTTAGCGAGGAAACTTTTAATAAAATAGAAAAAAAGACTAAAGAACTGGGATTGTGGGGGTTACATGCAAGGGTAAAGGTAAACCAACTAGGAAATAGTGTTGCGGTAACGATAACAAAACCAATTTCAGAGTTTTTAAAACTAAAAAAGGGAAGAGATGTAATAATATATCCGGAAGACAAGCACAGATTAATAATAGAAATTCCAGAAGACTAGACTATGGCACATCAAGTTACTCCATGGGAGGTATCAGGGCATATTGACTATGATAAGCTTATTAAAGAATTTGGATGTTGGATGAATACGAAAAGGGGAACAAGTTTTTTCTCTATACTGGAAGAGCGCCTTCTGGACCAATTCATCTAGGGCATTTAATTCCATGGACTTTTACAAAATGGCTTCAAGACAAATTTAAAGTTGATTTATGGTTTCAGTTTCCTGACGAAGAGAAGTTTCTTTTTAATAAAGTAAAAAGTCTTGATGAAGCAGAAAAATATCTCCATGATAATATGCTGGATGTTATTGCACTTGGTTTTAACAGCAAAAAAACAAAGTTTTTGATTGATACTGTTCATGCCAACTTGATGTATAAACAAGCTGTTAGGGTTGCAAAAAAAATTACATTTTCAACGACCAAGGCCACTTTTGGATTTACAAATGAAACCAATAAAAAAAATTCCTTGTTTGATTCCATTAGGTCTTGATCAGGATAGTCATTTTAGAATTACTCGAGACGTAATTGATAAACTCGGATACTATAAACCGTCGATAATTCATTGCAGATTCTTGCCACCATTGCAAGGGCATGGAAAGATGTCATCTTCAGAAAATATTTCAATATACACAACAGATTCTTCAAAAGAAGTTGAGCAAAAGATAAAAAAATATGCCTTCTCTGGCGGCCAAGCTACTATAGAGGAGCATAGAAAAAAGGGCGGCAACCCAGACATAGACATCAGTTATCAGTACCTTACTTTCTTCGAAGAAAATGACAAAAAACTTGAAAATATCTATCACGACTACAAATCAGGAGCATTACTTACATCAGAACTAAAGCAAATCTTAATAGACAAACTCAATAAATTCTTAAAGGAACATCAAAAAAAGCGAGAAAAAGCAAAAAAACTGGTTGATAATTTTATATTCAAAGGCTAATCACAAAATACTGGCCCTGTTTCATTTGCTGGAGTTTCATTATTATGAATTAATAATCACTAAAAAATTTAAATCCTTTCTTAATATAATTGTCAAACAAAAATATAGCTAAGCTCTCACTATTTTGCTGTAATTTTCTTAGTTCCAATTCATTACTTGCACTTTTCTTCTAATACCTCTATTCCAGGATCTTTATCAAAATAAGAAATAATCATCCTCAAAGCAGAGGGCCCGCAATTTACATGCTTCGTTTGTTGATAAAATGGAACTTCTAATCTCATGTTCAATAGAAACCTTAATATAGCATATAAACTTTACGAATTAAAAATACGAAAAATATCATTCTAAGTTAATGGGCGAAGGCACTGCTCAGTTCCAGCTTTAAACTCTACTTCTCACATCTCATGGCTTGCGCGACAGATTTATAAGTTAAAAAAACATAATATCAATATGGTCAAGGTTTCCCAGAATATTCTAAACTCTAGGATTAAAATACAGCCAAAAATACACAAGCATTTATTTGAAAAAATAATCAACATTAATGAAGGCTTTTCCGGAAATTCACCACCAAGTGTTTTTATAGGATCAAAGCTTAAATATCCAAAAGTAAATGTAGGAATTCTAGCGCCTCCAGAAATTACAGAAAATTCTTGGGTTTTAGATGCTCAAAATTACTGGGTAAAAAATAATTACGGAATCAGGGACATAATAGAGTTTAGATCCAGCTTAATTAATTCAAGATTTTCAACTACAGTTACAAGTTTGAATGAAAGATTAATAAATACAGCTCAAGAAATTGCCATGGCAGCCAAGCCAGTTGACCTAGAAATAAGCCTAAAGAAAAAGGTAAGTTTCGAGCTTGAACTTAATAGATTTAATCTTCCTATGGGACCAAGGGCTCCTTTAGATAAAGTAAAGATAACAAGCAATCCAAAAGTAGACAATAAAGTTGAAAAAGTGATTTATGATTCTGATTTAAAGGCTGTAGATGCATTAAATTATTTGTATGAAAATAATTTTGACGAGCAAACAATATCTAAGCTTTTTTCTATAGGTTTGCTTGGAGTAAAGAAAAACAGAAAACTTGTTTCGACAAGATGGAGCATCACAGCTGTAGATGATTCTCTAGGAAAAGAAATGCTGTCTGATATAAAAACATACAGCACCATTGACTCCTTTCAATTGTTTTATGGCATGCACCTGGGTAATTACTACTTTATAATGTTATTTCCGAATATGTTCAGCTATGAACTCTTTGAGATGTATCTTCCAGGAAGCTCATGGAATCCAGGTACAGAAATAGCTGCTTCCACAGACTATGAAGATTTCTTTGGAAGAACTAACTATGCATCTAATACAGTCGGTGGCTATTATGCGGCTCGTTTAGGAATTTTGGAGCATCTGACTAAAATAAAAAAGCAGGCATCTGTTTTGGTTATTCGCTTGGAAACTCCAGAATACTGGGCAGCTTTAGGAGTCTGGGTTGTCAGAGCTGCTTCAAGAAAAACTATGGCAAGCGAGCCAGCAAACTTTGAATCAAAAGATAAAATGCTTGATTTCGTAAAAATCGCAATAAAAAAATATTTTAATTATA
>JACPNH010000012.1 GCA_016185565.1 Candidatus Woesearchaeota archaeon
TAATCAAGTATTCTAATCTACTACTTTTAGGTTTTTTGTTATCAACCATCTAAAAATTGATATAAAAATTATTAAAAACCTATCGTTTGTTAAAAAAGTATTGAAGTTGTTAAAAAAGTAAGTCTAAATTAAGACTTATTTAACAAAGCTAGCCACACCAATACCTTTATAAATAAAGTCTTAAACAAAATTTTATGGCAGGACTCAGAAAAGGACATTGCTATACAATTATTGAACGCCCTTATACCAGAAAAAGTAAATTCCAGAAAAAGGGTTTCATAAAAGCTATGCCTACCTCGAAAATTGTAAGATTTGATATGGGCGACCCTAAAAAACAATTTAATGCTACAGTAAAACTAGTATCTAAACAAGACATCCAAATAAGGCACAATGCAATTGAAAGCGCTCGCCAGATTATTAATAGGAATTTGAATGAAAAGCTAGGAACCGCTAATTATCACTTCCAAGTTCATATGTTTCCACACCATGTGTTAAGAGAAAATAAAATGCTTGGTGGGGCACATGCAGACCGATTACAAACAGGAATGGCACATTCCTTTGGAAAGCCTGTAGGATTAGCAGCCCAAGTCAAGAATGGCAAGGCAATGTTTTCTGTAAAAGTAGACAATGAAAATATAGAAGCAGCTAGAGAATCCTTATTAAAAGCTACTCCTAGGCTACCTGGAAAATGCGGAATCGAAATCGTTCAAGAAAAAGCAACCATCATTCACTAGACATTAAAAACATCACCTTAATTAAAATGGTAAAACAGACATATTTCTAAATAACAAAAAGTGACACCTCTTTGGAATAAAAAACAGCATTTTTTACTCCTCCTCGATGTAACCCATCATAAATCCAGCTTCTTCATCACTTATTTCATCCCATTCCACTAATTCATTAATATTTGCTTCTGAATAAATGTCGTCTTCAGAATACCACTCTTCCTCGTCTTTGTATATATATTCCTGTTTCTGGTAATGCTTTTTTGGTTTCATATATAATACCCCCTAAACCTATATACTACTAAATAAAAATCTTTAAATATAAATACTTACTCCATATAAAGCATATAGTATATATACAAGTAAAAATAAGTAAAAAGAGGGGGGGTTGTAAATGGAGTACCGTAAGATAATAAAATTTGGAAACTCATCACATGTTATTTCTTTGCCGAATGCTTGGCTTAAAAAGAACAATTTGAACAAAGGTGATAGGATATTTCTTCAGGAAAATGGAACCAATGAAATAGTATTATTCACAAAAGAAACAGAGTTTAGAGAAGCAATAAAAGAGATCATTATTGACGCGAACAATAAATCTTTGCTGTATGTAAGTAATGCCTTAATCACAGCCTACACAAATAATTACAATTTAATAAAGATACTTGATAAAAATCTTAATAAACGAAGTAATGAAATTAGAAATTTTATTCATTCTCTTGCAGGCCTAGAAGTAATAGAGCAGAGTAATGACAGAATTGTAGCCAAAGATTTTCTTAGCATAAAAGATATTTATTTTGATGCAATGGTTAGGAGAACGGACATTATAATAAGGAATATGTTAAAAAATGCAAAAGATTGCATCAAGAAAGACTATACTGTAAGTGTAGCTAACAGCGATTTTGATGTGAATAGGCTCGCATTTGCATTGATAAAAATAGCAAGAAAATCTTTCGACAATCCTCAAGTAGCCAAGGAACTGAAGCTTGGCTATTACGAAACGCTTAATTACTACAGGTTGATGTTTAATCTTGAGCAAATGGGGGATGAAATAAAGAGGATGGCCAGATTATTTAATTTGATTAGACTTAAGAAAGAAGACATAAAACAATTGATTTTATATTATGAAAAAGTAGAATCAATGTACCAAGATTCTATGAAGGCATTTTACAATAAAGACAAAGAACTTGCATTTAGTGTGTTGGAGCAAGGAAAGAACACCACTATAATAATAAATAAACTATTAAAGGACTATATAGAATCTATACATGCCAGGATAATAGAAAAGTTAAAAAACCTAATAGATTGCATAGAACAAACATCGAGAATAGCAGCCAACCTTTGAAAGGAAGCTAGTGAATAATTAAAGAGGTGCCAAGTTTGAAAAAAGGAATAAATGATATTATATGCCAAAAAATATTACTGATATACCAGAAGTAAAGAAAGCGTTAGAAAACTATTTCTTTAGAACAGAAGCTGGAATTAGAGAACTGAGAAGATTGCATATAATGCCGGATCAAAACCCTGCCCTTATTGTGACTAGACTTAGGAAGGACCCTATGCATAGAAAACATAATTCTTCTATATTAAATGCAAGAGTTGACTATATATTAGAATATGATCGGGCAGAGGGTAGAGAACCTAGGAAGAAATCAATAGACAGTTTGTCTAATAAAATTTGGTCTGTGCCTTCATTGGTGTATGCGAATGAAAACAAGATATTCATGTTTGATGCTGGTGGTTTAACGTTTAGTCAGATTTTTGATTCATTAGATGAAGACTCAAAAAAGTTGCTTCATGAACTAAAAATTGCTGAGGAACAAAGCAAATCAGTAACCCAAAGAGAACTAGAATCAAGACACAATGGTATTAAAAATGTTATAGTAAGTCTTATCAGAAGGGGGTTTATAAGATTCCAAGAACCTGGTGTTTCTGATGTAATAACCACTTCATTAGATCATTTTGGCGAGAACATAGATTATTTCAAGGTTAGAAGATCATGGTTTAAATCTTCACTAGTTGAAGGCAGGAATTTCCAGAAGTTAAGATTTGGATATACGGAAAAAACTCTTGAAAGGCTGTTAGAAATACAAAAAGTTGGAAACAGCCTAAGGGAAGATTTTGAAGCTAAAGGCATCACAACTAAGAGTTTTGATTCACTTGTTGAAAGAGACTTTAATTATGCTAAGTCTATCATTCAGCATAAACTTCAAGAGTCTGGCAGAAAATTAGAAGACATAGCTGCTTCTGATATAGAATCTATAAAAGAAGAAATTGCAAGATTAGTCTACCTTACAAAAGATTGTGATCCTGCCAGAACAGAATTTATTCAAGGAGATGCATATCCCGAAAACATCTTGATAAGGCATAATGATGTTAGAGTGGTTGACTTTTTTCATGCAAAATTTGGGAATTGGTTGACAGATGTTGTTGACTTTTTAACATACATATCACTATTTTGTAATATACCAGAAAATAAAGAAAGAGGATATTATGAAAAATTTTTGATGTTAAAGCAATCACAATCTAAATCACTAGGGTTAAATGATGACTATGAAACTAGACTAAAAGCAGAGCTTCCTATCATGAAAGCAAGAAGGGCCTTAAGGGCATCTGGAGTTCTTAGCAGACCTATATCTAGTAAAGAAAATGGAGAAAAACCATTAAGTTATTCCCATAGAAGAGGACCTTATCTAGATTATCTAAGGCAAACGCTTAAAGAGACTCCAGAAACTAGTTTGTTATATGCATTAATAAGAAAGTATGTAGAATAGTTATGTTTTATAGTGCTTAAAACAGCCAATTGATATGAGAAACGCTTAGTTTCAAGAATTGATATGCAAAGCTCATATCGAAAGACACTATGTTTCTTGTCTATCTTACTAAAGGCTAGGCATAAACTTTTTCTTTAATTTTGCCTTTATCGTATTTATTAACTATTCTTTCTAGGATTTTGTTGAATACATCAACTAATAGCTTAACATCTTTATTTTCAGAGTTTAATTTATATAATCGCCCCCCACTTACCTTTCTAGAAGGGACTATTATTTTACTTTTTATTAGCCCACTCATCACATTGTACGTTGTTGCTCTATTTAATCCTGTATCCTTTGATAAATCTCCTATTCCAAAATCTAAACCTCTCTTTTCCAGAAAGAACTCTATAATCTTGATTCTTGGTGTTGTCCCAAAGATGTTGCAAAAAGCTCCATATTTTCTTTCCATTTTCTGACCTCATTAAGCCGTATTACTTAATCAATTGATATATTTCCTTTAATCTTCTTGGATTAAGGCTTACATGGTTTTCTCCCGTTTTAATAAGCCTTAACACCAAACCTTCCTTTACACATTTTTCCCATTCTTTTAACACTTCACGCCGTTTTTTGGGATGTAAGTTTTTAATCCATCTCAAGCAATTTTTCTCTTCTGTATGCCTTCCGCCAATTCTTTCTTTATTAAGCAGGCTTCTTAATATTGAAGCTGTCTCACCAGATATTTCCAGGACCATTTTTCTAAGTTATTGAAATAAACCCGGATATAAATGTTTGCTAACTCATTGTTATTTCATTTGGAAATATCCTCTATTTTATTCCAACATACTTGTTTAAATAATTTTCTATTTTTTTAGACAAACTGTATATTTTATTATACACTGTGATAGACACAAAATTTTTAATTAAAAAGACCAACAGGAAACAATAGACCATATTAAAGATAAACTGCCAGAATTTAAAAAAATTGCTGAACAAATAGTTAAGCAAGTCTCTTAAAACGTCCTTTTTTTAAATCTTCTAGACTGCTAGTAAACTGTTTGATTAAATCGTAATCAAGCTTTTCTAATTTTTTAAGACGTTCGTATTCAGATTTTTGTATTGTAATAGTATCATTTGTCATAGTTAGTTAGTAAGTTAGTAGTGCCTATAAATGTTTCTGTAATAATCAACAGAGTCTGAGTTATAGGAAACATTTATATATTTTTCTATGTTTTTATCGATGATGAAGAGGGGGCAGTTTTTAATAGCATCATTATTAGCACTAACATTAACATTAATATTATTTTCTATAAATGCATCTGATGCGTCTGCTGCTGAATTTACTTACATCTATCTAGGAAACATGCTTCTAGAAAGAGTAGACTCCTTAAATAATGAAGTCTATTTTAGCCAAGACAGCATTGGGAATAATAGGATCATTACAGATTCAAGCCAGAATTTAATAGAAAAACAAGACCTGGAGTTATTTGGGAATAAGATTGCTGGAACTGGTTCTAATTTCAACAGTAAACTTAAGTTTACAGGCAAGGAAAGAGATTCATCTGGTTATGATTACTTTGGAGCTAGGTATTATGATTCCAGTTTAGGTAGATTTATTTCTGTAGACCCTATATTTAATCCTACAGAATCGAGTTATTCATATGCAAAAAATAATCCTATAAAGTTTGTAGATCCTACTGGGAATCAGGCAACTGCAGCAGCATTGCAACAAACTGCCACAAATGTCTATGAATATCTAAATTATATACTTCCACAAACTCCTCCAAATATAAGGCCTTTCATA
>JACPNH010000002.1:0-1592 GCA_016185565.1 Candidatus Woesearchaeota archaeon
AAATGTATCCTAGCATATCGTTATCACTAAAAAATTCTGTTTTAACTCCACCTAGTAAATTTGTTAGTTTTTCCTTTGGATCTGTTAAAGATTTTAATAGTTCTGTATTGTCATCTAAACCATCATTATCTGAGTCTTTTGAGAAAGGATTTAAGTTTCTTAATCTTTCTACTTCATCAGTTATTCCATCATTATCTGAGTCTAACATATGCTCTAGGTCAAAAAATTTAGAATCATCATGGGATAAAGGGTTGTTTAATGTGTAAGATTTATCCTTTGGAAATGTAATCTCCATTGCCCTTAAGTCATTGCCTTCAAACCAGAATGTAGAGGGACCAATTTCATCTAGGTCTATTGTGATAGGATCTTTTATGTGAACAGAACCTGCATGTGAAAAAGTTAATACTCTATCTCTTAATCTTGCATCCTTTAATTGTTCTGCATCTAGTTGATTTAAAGAATAGAAATCTGCGTAATCAAAGGTTGTATGACCTGTAGCTTTATCTATGTTAACTCCTTTAGCACCACTTATTGTATCTGTTTGTGTTTTTACTGAGAGAGCATCTGGTACAAACGTTGAAGATGAAGATTCTTGGATTGGAGATGTGGAGATTATATTTATGTTTCCTGACTTTTGTTCTTTAATAGATTCTGGTCTAATTGCATTTATAAATAAAGAAAATGCAATTATAATAACTATATAGAATAATCCTAATAACCTCTTTTTCATATTTAAATGCAATTCAAACTGATTTATATAACTATTTAATAATATTTACCTCATTACAATAGTAACATTTATAAATAAAGAATACAAAGAAATTTGTATGAAATTAATAAGTTTATTATTGACAGTAGGCTTAAGCTTTAATCCTTTAGTAATTGAAAATCTTTATTCACAAGATAAGATAGAAAAACCTTTAGACATTGAAGTAGAAGATAAAGAAGTAATTAAACCTTCATTAGAAGAAATTGCTGAATTACTTTCAAAAACACCACAAGAGATTTTACAACCTTCAGTAAATATTGGTTTAATTAAAAAATTTAAATATACACGACAAACTGCACCAGAAGATTTTTATAGATTTTTGAAGGGATTTGATAATAAAATTATTTTTGGGATTGTATATATTGATAGAGAAACTTTTAAGAGAAACCCAGATTTTCTCACTAGCGAAGGAACTCATGACCCTAAAGTAAGCTCTGCTTCTGCAATAGTATTTAGTTATATAAATAGAAATCTAGAAAATAACTCTAAAGTAGGATTCTTTTTTTTAGAGCTTAATAACTTTTACGGAGAAGAAAGTTGGAGAAAACTGTACAAAACATTTAATATTAAAAACTATAGGTAAGTATATTGAGCTTAATGTTAAAGAATATTCTAAAAAATAAATAGTTCTGTATTATCATCCAAGCCATCATTATCTGAGTCTTTTGAAAATGGATTTAGGTTTCTTAATCTTTCTACTTCATCTGATTCTAAAAATTCTCTTCTTGTGATTTCCATGAAATATATGCTAGAGTATATATATTTAAGGTTTTCTAAACGAAAAAAATGTTGTAGTGTCTAGAGTAGTAAGGCTTAAATAATA
>JACPNH010000002.1:1606-3153 GCA_016185565.1 Candidatus Woesearchaeota archaeon
TTATGAGTTATATATGGGAAATAGTTTAAAGGTAGGTATTCTGGGTTGTGGCGCTGTGGCAAAAAAATGGTACCTTCCAGGTCTATCAAATAAAAATGCCTTTTATAAAATTGATGCTGTTGCAGATCTTAATATAAAACGAGCTAAAAATTCTGCTAAAAGGTTCAATATTCCAAATTATTATAAGTCTTTAAAAGGTCTAATGAAACATAAACCAAAACTAGATCTGATAGTTGTATTAACCCGTCATCAAGATCATTACATTCATATAAAATCTGCTTTAAAAAATGGTTTTCATGTTTATTCTGAAAAACCTTTTGCAGAAAATCCTAAAAAAGGAATTGAGCTAATAAAACTAGCAAGAAGTAAGAAACTTTATTTTGGTGCTGCCCCACAAAGTTTTCTTGCGACAAGATTTCAAAAATTAAAAGATTTAATTGAGAAAGGAAGGATAGGTAAAATCACCTTAGCAAGAATAAGTGGGTCTAATATGGGACCTGCTTATAGAAAGGGAGTTGATTACGATCCTCGATGGTTTTATAATGAAGGCGGGAGTCTTGATAGCCTAGGGATCTACAATCTTACTGCCACTATATTTCTCTTCGGAATGCCTAAACGAGTTTCTGGTTTTTCTGGAATTGTAATGCCAAAAAGGGTTGTAATGTATGGACCAATGAAAGGCGAATATTTTAAGGTAACTGCACCAGATAATGAAGTTGCAATTCTAGATTTTGGGGAAGGAATATTCGCATTATTTGATGGCTCTTATTCTGTATATAACCCACCAAAATTTGATTTTGAAATTCACGGTACAAATGGTAGTTTATTTTCAGGTGGCTTTGGAGGAAAAGAAAGTATTATTTTAATTAAAAATGGGCAAGAGCATTTTGTTGGACCAGAAGATGATTGTCACTTTAAATGGACTTTGGCATGGGGTGTCGAAGAGACCATAAAGGCAATTATTCAAAAAAAGAAAAATAAATTAGATGCTAAAATCGCTTTAGATACTATTATAATAATTGATGCGATTAGAAAGTCAAGCTTAACAAATAAACAGATTTTAATAAAAACATGACAGGCAAAATTCAAATTAAACACTTAAAAGAGGAGGATTTTGATGGCCTATGGGAATATGCCTCTGACCCAGACGCAACTAGATATTTAACTTGGAAGGCTTATAACTCCAAAGAGGAGTTCATGAATTATTTTAATAATGCATTAAAGAAAAAATCATTTCCTGATGAGGTTCTTGGGATATATTTGGATGATAAAATAATAGGTTCTGTCCATATAATCCAAAGAAAAAGAAATAATATTCAATTTGGTTTTGGGATAATAAAACGACTCTGGAATAAAGGTATATGTACAAAGGTAGTGTCTTACTCCTTACAATATACTTTAGATAAGTGGCCGATAAAAAATCCTGAGATATGGGCGGATATTAATGTAAATAATAAAGCGGCTAAAAAAGTTATTGAGAAGAATGGATTTGTACTCGAGAAAAAAGAAGTAGAAAAAAATCGGGATCGATATAGTCAAAGCTCGTG
>JACPNH010000003.1 GCA_016185565.1 Candidatus Woesearchaeota archaeon
AAGAAAAACCACTAACTAGAGAGATCATACTAAAAATTACCAGTACAAAAAACAAAGTTTTTTTAATATTCACCACTTTTCTTTTTTCCCAAGGTTTTCTTATTTCTATGAAAGAAACGGTTTTATTTAAACTTTTTGGATTTGATTGTCACTAGAAATATTATTAGGATTCAAACGGCAGCCAAATATCTACGACCTTCTCTTTCCATCTGAGATCTAGCCCTCCTTTGTTCTTGAGCGATTCTTGAAGAATATTCCATTCCAACATCATGAGCAAAAGTACCTACCAAAGTAAGAGGAGGATAATTTGATAAATACCATTCCCTACCTTCTGTTGATTTTACAAAGTAGTCCAGAAGTGCTCCTGTTCTTAAATTTTTTAAAGCTGCTCTTAATTTCTCATACTCGGATCTATCAGAAGGACAGTATAAACCTTCATTAATAATCTGTATCCTATCATTCTCAGGTAAAAATCTTGCAACTGCTTCATCTATAGGAACCGTTCTCCAATGACGAACTCTATCAACGGGGATATCAAACCTATCGGCGATATATTCAGAAATTTCATTAACCATAATAGTTTAAACCGCTTAACAAATTTAAAAAGATTTATATTGCACAATTATACTTTTTGGATACTAATCTCAAATTCTTTGTCCTTAATATTTTCCTTAGAGCTTATACCTAAGGTTTTTTCGTTAAATTCAATGCTTTTAGCTCCAACTTTATTCATAATCTCTTCTTTAAATCTACTAAGATCATAATCAGAATTAATAATTAATTTTATCCTATCTTCTTTCTTTAATCCTTCTTTTTTTCTTAAAGATTGAATTCTTCTCATAACTTCCCTAGTATACCCCTCAACTTCTAATTCTTTAGTTATTTTTTCATCTAATCTAACAAGAAATTCGCCTTTGCTTGCTTTAATTTCTTTAACATTTAACTGCATTTTTAACAGTTTATCCATATTTTTCAATAAACTTAAATCTTTAATTTTAATTTCAGCTTTAGACAAAGGCCATCTAACCCCATAACCTATGTTTTCTCTTTGAGCCATCCCTTCTTTTATAATTAAACCTAAAGTTTCAAATTTCTCCTCTAGTTTTTTATCTATTTTTTTCTCATCATATTTAGGCCAAGAACATAAATGAACAGAATCTTCTTTTACAATTTTTTCTTTTTTTAAATCTAGCCATACCTCATCAGTTATAAACGGACAAATTATTGAAAACATTTTTAATATGCTATTGTATATATTATTAACAACAAACAAAACCTTTCCGGGTTCAGAATTAACTTTATCTCGTACAAGTTGTATATAAACTCTTGACAAATCTAAGAATAAATTTTCAATTTCTTTTATTATTTCATCTATTTTATACTCTTCCATTAATTCAGTAACTTTTTTAATAGTAGAGTTCTTCTTAGATAGAATAAATTTTTCTTCCAAATCAATTTTTTTATTTTCTTTCCCTTGTTTCTTTAAATCCTTAAGAAAATTAGCAAGATTATATAAAACATTTAAATTTCTCTGCTTCATCTTCACAGTTTCCCAATTAAAATTAATATTTTCACCAGCAGGAGTCTCACACATATAATATCTTAAAACATCAGCACCATATTTATCGACTACTTCATAAGGAGAGATTATATTCCCAAGAGATTTAGACATCTTCATCCCTTGATAATCTAAAATCATCCCATGGCAATAAACATTTTTATAAGAAGATTTTCCAAAAGCAACTCCAGAACACATCTGCAGCATGCTAAACCATAGTTTTATCTGCTCAGTAGCCTCTAAAATAAAATCAGCAGGCCAAAACTTAAAATATTTTTTTTCTTTTGGATAATATAAACAATTCCACGATGTAGTTCCAGAATCAACCCAAACATCAATAACATCCGGAACTCTCATCATATTATTGCCGCATTTCTTACATCTTATCTTCACATCATCAATCCAAGGCTTATGCAAATCATTAGGTATTTTCCCACCTTTTTTCTTTAACTCATTAACGCTTCCAATTACTTCAGTATCCCCGCATTCACAAACCCAGATAGGTACAGGACAACCCCAATATCTCTGCCTGGTTATTCCATTATCTTTTAAGTTCTCAATCCACAAATCATAATTTTTAGAAGCAAACTTAGGTTGCCAGTTTATTTTTTTATTAAAATCCAGTAATTTTGGTATCAAATCCTCAATTTTCATAAACCATTGCTCAGTTGCTCTATAAATAACAGGATTATGGCATCTCCAGCAATGTGCATATTCGTGCTCAACTTCTGTTTCTTTAATTAAACTACGGCTTTTTTTAATAATCTCTATAATTTTATCATCATCTTTCTTGGCTCTTAATCCATCAAACTCCCCCATTCCATTAAAATAACCCTTTTCATCAAGTAAATTAAAAGCACCAATAGCATATTTTTGGCAAACTTCAAAATCCTCAGGACCGCAACCAGGAGCACTATGAACTAACCCAGATCCGGCAGAAATATCAACATATTCCTTAGATAAAATAACAGTGTGAACTTTTTTCCATTTCCTCTTAAGTTCATCATAAATTTTTCCCAGTTCATTATGCAATGGATGTAAATATTCTAATCCCTCTAATTCATTACCTTTAGATTCCTCAATAATATTAAGTTTATAATTCATTAAACCAGAAATAAAAACATTAGCTAACGCTTTAGCAACAACCCAAATTTCTTTTCCATTTTCAGTTTCAACTTCTGCCCTTACATATTCTAGTTCTGGATTAACCATAACTGCTAAATTAAACGGAATTGTCCATGGGGTTGTAGTCCAAATCACCAAATACTCCCTGGCTTTATTTTTAACTTTAAATTTTAAAAAAATAGAATTTTCTCTAATATTTTCATATTCTAATTCATGTTTAGCTAAACTAGTTTCACATTCAGCACACCAATGCATGATTTTTTTTCCTTTATATAATCTCTTTTGCTCATAAGCTTTTTTTATCAACCACCATTCTCCTTCTATAAACTCCTTTTTGATTGGCCAATAAGCATTTTCAAAATCCATCCATACACCAAGCCTTTCTAAATCTTTATCCATTAATTTTGCATTTTCACTTGAAAATTTTATACATTCTTTAATGAATTTCTCAACACCGTATTCTTCAATGCCTAATTTATCTTTAATGCCTAATTTTTTCTGAACAGCATTCTCCGTAGGTAACCCATGCATATCATAACCAGCCCTATCCCAAACATTAAATCCCCTCATTCTTTTATATCTCAAAACAACATCTTTCAAGGAATTATTCCAAGCATGCCCAATATGCAATCTTCCAGAAGTATACGGCGGCCCTTGTAAAAAATAAAATCTTTTTCCTTTTTTGTTTTTCTTTTTAACTTTATCATAAATCTTTTTTTCTTTCCAAAACTTCAAAACTTCTTCTTCAACTTTTTTAAAATCATAAACCATATTAATCAATCATTTTACGTTATTTATAAATATATTTCTATAGACTTGAACAGTTTAAAGACTTATACCATTGAGCAGGATCGCTTATTATTTCTCTTTGCACTGGTTTTGATTGTGCTCTGTAAAAATCCCTTGCTGCCCTATAATCCCTACTTGAAACCAGCCTATTAAAATGTTGCACTAATCTTTCTATGCTTTCTTTCTTTTCATCCATTCTTTGCTTTGGCATTCTAGCTACCTCCAAAATTGCAGAACCCAGAAAATCAAGTTCTGCTTATAAGATAATAATAGCTATAGGAATTATACTAATAACACCTATAGTAAAGATTTTCATATTAAAACCAAATTATATTTAATATATAAAGATTACTCATTTTGTGGGTCTGCTTCTCTTTTAAACGGATTACCAACTTTGCATTCTAATCTACCACCCATAGACCAAAAATCTTCCATACTTGTCACAAC
>JACPNH010000013.1 GCA_016185565.1 Candidatus Woesearchaeota archaeon
AAAACCAAAAACATTAAAGATATTTTTCATATTCGACACGCTTTTAAAATATCTATTAGACACTATTATTATTAAATGTTTCTGTAAGTTAGTAATTAATATTTATATCTTATTACTTGTATAAATACCAATAATATAGCTTAATGCATGGCTTGCCCTCAAGGGTTTTTTTGTTTCTGAAGTCAGCTTAATCATATAATCGCACTGTTCTCTCGTCTTCTGTGGCAGTCCAAATTTCTCATCACCAAAAATTAAAGCTATTTTCTCCTTATTAAGGATTTCAATAAGATCTTTTTCATTTAATTTAGCATGAATGCTGAAGCCTATTTTTATAAAATTTTTCGGAATTTCACTTGATATTTTCAAATTAAATTTCTCATAAGGAATGCCTTTTGTCATCTTTTTGGCCTTATTAAGAATGTACTGAAATTTTTTGTCATTTTTTGATATAATAATTAATGGAATCTTGAAAATCCAACAAATCCTTAAGAAATCACTTATTTCAATCACACTTCTTGGTTCTTCTAACATTACAGTAAATTTACTAAAGTCAATTTTTATGGTATCTTGAAAATTTTCTCTTACCAAGACTCTGTACATCACTTCTTTTTCTTTTTTGAATTGAATTAAAAATTCTATTTCTCCATTTTCTCTGTAAGCAAGTCCTTCTTTTTTCATCAAAGAATTAATTTTTTTTATTATGGACTTTGAAGAAATAGGGATTTTGTCAAAGAATTTTGTTCTGGCGAAAAAAGTTTTTCCCCTTACTAACTTAAAGGCATCTAGTATGTCCAGGTTAAATTTTTTGAAGTCGAGTTTTTTCCAATAATTATACAATATGTAAACCTTCTCTAACTCGTTTAATACATTAAAATTAGTATTCTCTACTATGATTCCATGATCTTCATAAAAATCTCCGATTTTTTCCTTTAATCTGCGTTTGTCAATTTCAAATCTATGCAAAACAAGCAGGTAGGCCATATAGATTTGATTTTGGTAAGCTTTAAATAAATAACTATACTAAAAAAGATTATGCCAAAAAGAAAATTAAGAACCTATTTCATAACTGGCCTGTTAGTTCTTTTGCCAATAATGTTAACCATAATTGCATTGGAATTTTTCTTTAGCATTATAGCAAAAATAATAAGAGGTCTTTTCCCATTTCTTCCAAACCTTCCTTTTAATTTGGAAATTATATCGACTTTTACCGGATTAATACTATTTACATTGTTTGTGGGTTTTTTAGTTCATAATCATTTAAAGAATAGGTTAGAGATATTTCTAGACAACATCTTTACAAGAATTCCTGTAATAAGGTCATTGTACATTGGAACTAAAAAGGTTACTGAAGCCATGCTTTCAGACAATGAAAAAAGAGCTTTCAAAAGAGTTGTTTTTGTGCCATTCCCATCAAAGAAAGTATACACACTAGGCTTTGTGACCCATGAATCAATAAAGCAAAGAGAAGACTATGCTATGGTGTTTATCCCACAAGCGCCTTTGCCTAATAATGGTTATGTAATGATGGTTAAAAAAACAGAACTTATAGATGCCAGCATGTCAGTAAATGAGGCCGTAAAATTAATATTTTCTGGTGGCATATTAGAAAGCGAAGAAGCACCCAAAAAGACTAATAAGAAATAAGATATGTTTAAAAATAAACTTATTTCTAATTTTCTTAATGCGGGAGTGCCGGAGTGGTCAAACGGGCTAGAGTTTTTAGAATAACACTAAAGACAGCTAAGCTAAGGACCTAGTGGCTTAGTGCCTACGCAGGTTCGAGTCCTGTCTCCCGCACTTTAATTCTTTATTTCACTGAAGCATATTTTTTTGCTTTTAACCTTTCTAAAGCATCTTTATTGATGGAAAAACATATGACATGGCTATTGATGTTCCACTAATACTGCCAATTTATAGAGACGATAAATTTAAAGTTAGATTTGCAAAAGACAATGTTTTAAGATTAAATATAAGTGCTGCAAATAAAATGTTCGCATCAATAATAAAGTCCATGTTATTTTCTATAATGTTTTGCTAAATTTTTGTTTACTTTTCTGCCCAATCTAAGTGCGTCTTCTTCACTTAGGGTACTTTCTCTTGTGAATTCTTTAAATTTCTTCAACATGCTAATTTTATTTTTTATTGCTTCTCTTGCAACAGCACTCCAATTTATCTCATGAAATACTTCCATCTCCTTTTTTAATTCTTCAGATATAGATAATGTTATACTTACCATGTTTAACTCCTAAATATTTTATGTTTAATATGTTTAAACTGTTTAAATATATAAATGTTTCTGTTGTTTAGATTGGTAGGGCGAACATTTCTTTAGCCAACTCTGAAGCAATAAACATTGACATAGCGAAACCTTTTTAAATTAAATATCTAGCCTAAAATTTATGAAAAAACTTAGAGGACCAACTAACCCTGATTTAAGAAAATTGATACAAAATTTAAGAATCTTGTCTAGTAAGGAGAACGTCGGTATCTGGAAAGCAATAGCCAACGAATTAGAAAAGCCTACAAGGGCAAGGAGATCAGTAAACATAAGCAAAATAAACAAATATGCAAGAGACAATGAAACTATTATTGTTCCAGGAAAAGTGCTTGGATCCGGAAATGTTACAAAAGAGGTTACCGTAGCAGCATTCCAGTTTTCAGAATCTGCTAAGAATAAATTAAAAAATTTTATGCTTATAAATGATTTAATAAAGAAAAATCCAAAAGGCAAGAATGTTAGAATTATGGGTTAAAATGGATCATATTATTATAGACGCAAAGGACGTTGTCGTAGGAAGATTAGCTAGTTATGCAGCAAAGCAAGCATTGCTCGGAAAAAAAGTAGATATAATAAATTGCGAACAAGCAATAGTCACTGGCAATAGAAAGAACTTAATTGAACATTATAAACAAAAAGTGCATCGTGGGAATGTATTCAAAGGCCCATTCATAGGCAGGAGTCCAGATCGTTTAGTTAGAAGAATAGTTCGAGGCATGTTGCCATTCAAAAAATCTCGCGGAAGAAATGCCTTTAGGAATGTAATGTGTTATAATAAAATACCAGATTCATTAAAAGATGCTAAAGCAATAACTTTAAAAGAGGCTAGTATCTCAAAATTATCAAGCCTAAACTATATGAAAATAAAAGAATTATCAAGATTACTATGAAAGTTGTTAACACTTCAGGAAGAAGAAAAAGGTCAATAGCAAGAGCCACCTTAATTGAAGGAAAAGGCATAGTTAGAATTAACTCCAAATTACTAGATTTTTACCAGCCAGCTATGTCTAGACTGACGATTATGGAACCATTAATGCTTGCAGGAGATATAAGCAAAAAAATCAACATTAAGGTTGATGTACATGGTGGTGGCTTTCAATCACAAACAGATGCTATAAGATTAGCAATTGCCCGCGCATTAGTACAATACTCTAAAGACAAATCATTAAGACAAACATTCTTAGATTACGATAGGAACCTTTTGATTGCCGATATTAGATATGCAGAATCAAGTAAACCAAACGATTCTAAGCCAAGGGCTGCTCGCCAGAAGTCGTATCGCTGATAAGTAGTAACAATTTAATTTTATAAATTTTTATCTTCTTGAATATGTAGTTTGAAAACAATTCTCACGTCTCACGACTCGTGCGTAAGACTTATAAGGACCATAAGAAAATATAAAGAATTAGTTTAATTACAGAAAAAAAGAGAACAATCATTTAAAGAATATTTCTTAAAACACCCTATGCGCAACAACACATAGATAGTGATGCTTTTTCATAAAAATCCTTTTTAGAAAATCTTTTAAACATTGATCAATTTTAAATTTTATGGAATTTATATCAGTTCAAGAAGCCTTAAATAAGAAAAAGGGAAAAGTCGCAATTAGGGGCTGGGTTTATAGAGAAAGAAAATTAAAAGACAAAGTATTTCTTGTTATCAGGGATTCTAGTAATGTAATACAATGTATTGTTAATAGCAATAACACCAAATGGAATGATGCAAACAAGCTTTTGATTGAGAGTTCCGTTGAGATTTTTGGTGATATTTATAAAGATAAAAGAGCCCCCACAGGATACGAAATAAAGGTTGAAAAATTAAATGTAGTTCATTTTGCAGAAAAATTTCCAATTACAGAAGACCAAAGCCAAGAATTCTTATTAGACAAAAGGCATTTATGGATCAGGTCAAGGAAATTAACAGCTGTTATGAAAGTAAGGAGTACTGTATTTAGAGCCATAGATGATTTCTTCTTTAAGCAAGGCTATTATGAGATGCCCCCACCCATTTTTACTCCAGCAGGAAGCGAAGGTGGCGGGCCGACTTTGTTTGAAGTAAAATACTTCAATGACAAAGCATACCTGACTCAAAGTTGGCAGCTTTACGCAGAAGCTTCAATATTTTCATTAGAAAAGATATTTTGTATTAGCCCCTGTTTCAGAGCAGAAAGATCAAAGACAAGTAGACATTTGGCAGAATTCTGGATGGCTGAAGTTGAAACAGCATGGCAAGATTTAGATGGATTGACAAAACAAGCTGAAGAACTCGTTTCTTTTATAGTCCAAGAAGTAATTAAAAACAATTCTGGAGATTTAAAAATTCTAGGACAGGATATTGAAAAGTTGAAAAAGATTAAAGTACCATTCCCTAGATTGACTTATACAGAAGTTTTAAAAATGCTTAAAAAAGATGGCATTAAAATTCCATGGGGCAAAGACTTAAGGACTGTAGAAGAGGACAAGATAATGGAACATTTCGACAAGCCACTTATTGTAACACATTATCCTAAAGATATTATGGCTTTTTATAAACCAAAAGATCCTAAAAATCCTAAAGTTGCTCTCTGCTTTGACATGCTTGCGCTTGAAGGTTATGGCGAGATAATTGGAGGAAGCGAAAGAGATTTAAGCATTGAAGAAATGAAAAAATTCTTGAAGAAAAAAAGCGATAATACTAAAAATTATGAGTGGTACTTTGATACAAGAAAATATGGGTCTATTCCGCATTCTGGGTTTGGTTTGGGTGTAGAAAGAGTGGTTTCATGGCTTTGTAAATTAGACAACATAAAAGATGCAATACCATTCCCAAGAACGATGCTAAGATTCAAGCCATGATTTCAGGAGAACTTGAAAGAAGTATTAGTACTTATGTTTATAATCAATTTCTCCAGTCAGAAGAAGATAACTTTTTAAATTTTTATGAAAAATACAAGATGGAATTTAGTCTCTTATTCAAAATGGATTGTTGTGCAAAATGCTCAAGAATGACGGATACGCTTCCAATTCTCATGAATATAAAATATAAGGGGGATAATAAATATATTTTATTGCATGAGGAATGTTTGGATGAAATTGTTTATTCGTGCTGGGGAGGAGATGATGATTTTGGTTTGTTAAAAGATTTTTCAATAACCACAGTTCCTATATAACCACATTTTCTACAATAATATGCCCCGGTGATAGAAGCTGCATACATGTCCAAATTTGGCGTTCTACATTTTGGGCAGTACTTTATTTTAACTTCTTCCGATTTTTTCATTAGGCTTACGAGTTTTTATCATTTAAAAAAGCTTTTATATTTTAATGTATTGTAATTATTTATGAAATACGAAGATATAGAAATATTTAGAATAAATCATGATGCATTCAAAATAAAAGGCAATAAAACAGTTTACATAGACCCATTTAAGATTCAAGCCTTTGATAAAGCAGATTTTGTTCTTATTAGTCACAACCACTATGATCATTTAAGCATAGATGACATTAAAAAAGTAATAGCAAAGAATACAATATTGATTGCGAGTCCTAACTGCGAAAAATTAAAAGACTTTAAAGAGAATAAAATAGTTTTTTTAAATCCGGGAGAGAAATTTCAAGACATAATTAAAGTCGAGGCGGTTCATGCGTATAACATAAACAAGAACTTCCATCCTAGGAGCTATAACGGAGTAGGTTTTGTACTTGAAATAGATTCTAAGAGAATTTATCATGCAGGCGACACAGATTTCATTCCAGAAATGAAAAATTTAAAAAATATTGATGTTGCGTTGCTTCCTGTATCAGGAACTTATGTTATGACTCCTGAAGAGGCTGTTCAGGCAGCTAATTTAATAAAACCAAAACTAGCAATTCCGATGCATTATGGTTCTATAGTTGGAACTGAAAAAGATGCTTTGAAATTCAAGGAATTATACAAAGGCAATTGTGAAACAATATAATCTATAGAAAAGAATTAAAGGGTAAATTAAAACCCCAAGAAAAATTCATATTCTTTTTTTCTTTTTCCTTCTCTTACCGCCCCTGGCCATCTTGGCTCTAGAGATATCCCCGCTCTTGTCGACGAAGTACAAATAACCAGAATGTTTTTTTACTCCAACTTTTGCTACTGTTTCCGGCTTTCCGCCCCTCTTTCCGGCCCTAGCCATCTTGGCTCTGCCCACATTTCCATGCTTGTCGACAAAATATAAGTAACCAGCCTGTCTCTTTACTCCAACTTTTGCTACTTTTTCAGCCATTGTTTAAAACACCTCCGAGAATGGGAATAATCTAGTAATATATAAATGTTTTTGTCCTCGAAATATATTCGAGAAAATAACTGAATTTTTTAAATTGTTATAAGTGTGTCAAGTAATACTTTTATTATAGCAAAAATAAAAACTACTATAATTAGGAAAATCATAGCTTTATTTATATTGATGCTGTATTCCGGTTTTCTTTTTCCTTCTTTTTTTGCTTTAATCCACATAGACGTCACTAATATTCCATCGATTCCAGCCACAATAGATCCAACAATACTTATAATTTTTATAAAATCATTTACACCTAGCAAGATTAAAAGCAAAGGAACTGAACATGTTAAAAACCATGAAAATATTTTATTTAACCCAAAATCATAAACATACATTTCTTTTAATGCAAGGGCCAAAGTCAAAAAAGCAGTACTCATTGCGAAAATTGGAAATATGCTCGCCATATAAAATAAAAATTTGTTATTAATGATGCTGTTTAGTCCTATAGTTGCTATTTCTGTCGTGTTATTTCCTGTAACACCGATAATAACTAACGAAAAAAATATGTAAACAATAAACGGTATTAAAGACCCTATTATTATGGCTTTTTTTAATAGGGCCTTGTTTTTAATTAATTCTTCCTTCATCTCTGGAATGGATGGAATTGCTAAAAATGCAAAGAAAACAGCTCCGAATGGGATTAACAAACTATTTATTTCAAAATGGTTTATGTTTTTTATTTCTACTGAGCTAAATGATAAAATTATTATTAATAAAACCAATGCAACTGAGATTGCTGACAATATAAGCTCGGATTTTTTTACAGAGTTTATTCCAAACAAAACTATTAAAGATGCTATAGCAAAAAACAAAAGTGAAAATAAAAATTCATTTCCACCAAATAGATGTGAGAGAGTTTTTCCTTCTCCTATTAAGTAAGCAGTTAAAGCACCGTATATTCCAAAAATCATTACAAAAGTAGCGATTAATTTCCCGGCTCTGCCATGGTAGATACTTGCATATCCTGTTATTTGATGATTTCCCGGAGTCCTTAAAGCTATTTCGCCCATTGCTAAATTCGTAAATAAAATCGCTATTCCTATAACAAATATTACGATAAGTCCTGTTAAGAAACCGGCCTTCTGTATTACATATGGCAATCCTAAAATTCCAGCACCTATTGTAGTTCCGACTAAGGTGGCAATTGCTTCTAGCAAGTTTCTTTTCAAAATTTCACCCTTTAAAAATAATAAAAAATAAGTATAAAAATTATTTTTGTAATTTCACTGTGGTTATAGGATATGGAATTTCTATTTTGTTCTTCCTGAAAAGCCTTAGTACCTCTTCTCTTATGTCGCTAGATGCTTGTGCATGATTAGGGTAAGAATTAATTCTGTAAATAACCATAAAATCCAAAGAACTTGCGCCAAAATTTGTAAATCTTGCTATAGGATCAAAATCCTTAACTATATTCGGATTTTTCTTCATCACATTTTTTACTGCTTGAAAGAGAAATTTACAACAGTACTTTGTGCTATTTTTGAGTTTGGCAATATAATAGTATCCCCAGATGTAGTTTCTATTCTTATGCTGCGCCATCCTATTTCCTTAACAAATCCTTCTAAATTTTGCGCGCCATCAATCCTAATATAATCACCAGGTTTAACAGGCTTGTCAGCCAAGATATGTACTCCAGAGAAGAAATTTGATAGTGTATCTTGCAACGCTAGCGCTACAGCCAATCCAGCAACCCCAAGACCAGCCAATAAAGGCCCTATTTCTATGCCAAGCCTATCTAAAATAATAATAAAGGCAATCAAATAAATAAAAATTGTGGTCATCTTTCTAACAAAAGGAAACAAATGGTCGTCTATTTTAGACTGGGTTTTAGGAGCTATGCTTTTTCCATACCATATAAGAATCGCTTGTAAAATTCTTCGAAGAGTGTATGCAATGAACAATATTCCTATTAATATGTATACTTCAATAACAGAAATAGCCCCAAATTTAAGATCTTTATTTAAATAGTATATTGCCCAAAAAGTACCTCCCAATATAAAGAAGATCCTTACCGGAATCTTTAACGCTTTTATTACCTCGTCATCCAAATGGGTCTTTGTTTTTGAAACTAAATGTCCTATTTTATCTAGCAGAAATGTAGCTACGTAAGATGCCAGATATGATAAAAATATAATTACAAATGCAAATATTACTCTTATAAAATCTATGGCCATTTTTGTAAAAAATCATTATTTGCTTTAAAAACTTTTTGATTTTAGAAAGTTTTATAACGACATGTTCTGTTTAATTTATGTCGGGCCCGTAGTTTAACCTGGATAGAATGAGCGGCTTCGGCTGAACTTTGATTTTGTAAGTTTAGCGTAATGCTAATCCAGGAGATACCGCTAGACGCCGGTCCAAATCCGGCCGGGCTCGTTTTTTTAGTAACTTTTATAAATTAACTTAGAGCTTTAATTTTATGTCAAAAGAAGGATTGGGATTAACTGCAAAAAAGAAAAATCTGCAAGATTGGTATCCTGAAGTTGTTCTTAAAAGTGATATGGCCGACTACAGTGCTGTAAAGGGATGCATGGTGATAAAGCCGAATGCTTATTATGTTTGGCAGGAAATCCAAAATTACTTTAACGAAAGATTAATGAATCTAAATGTAAGGAATGCATACTTTCCATTGTTTATACCAGAATCCTTCTTTAAAAAAGAAGCACAGCATGCTCAAGGGTTTAAGCCCGAAGTTGCGTGGATAGCAAATGATGAGAATTCAGAAAGATTAGCAATTCGACCAACATCAGAAACTATAATTTATGATTCTTATTCGAGATGGATCAGAACATATAGGGATTTACCATTTAGGTTAAATCAATGGGCCAATATTATAAGATGGGAGAGTAAAGCCACTCGCTTGTTTTTAAGGACCAGAGAGTTTTTATGGCAGGAAGGACATTGCGTTTATGAAACAAGAGAAGAATGTGATAAAGAAACATTGACTTTTCTTCAAGAATATGAAAAACTTTGTAGAGAATTACTAGCAATCCCTGTTTTAAAAGGTTACAAAAGCGAGAATGAAAAGTTCGCAGGCGCTTTATACACTTTAAGCATAGAAGCAATCATGCCAGATGGCAGAAGTTTACAATGCGGAACTAGCCATAACCTAGGCCAAGAATTTGCAAAATCATTCGGCATCGAATTTCTTGGAAAAGATGAAAAAAAACATCATCCGTGGCAGAATTCATGGGGTATTTCTACAAGATTGATAGGCGCCATGATTATGCTTCATGGAGATGATAAAGGAATTATTTTGCCACCAAAAGTTGCATACAACAAGGTAGTTATTATCCCCATATTATTTGAGGATTCAAAAAGAGATGTAATAAACCAGGCCAAAAAAATACAAACCTTGTTGAAGGATTTTAATCCGATTCTTGATTTGGATGGAGAGCACAGTCCGGGATGGAAATTTAACAATTATGAATTAAAAGGAATTCCGTTAAGACTAGAAATAGGACCCAAGGATCTAAAGGCCAAATCTGCAGTTTTAGTCAGAAGGGATAATGGCAAGAAAATTTCAGTAAAATTAAAAGATTTAAAAAAACAAATTAGATTGATACTAAATGGGATACAAGATAATCTTTATGAAAAAGCTAGTAGATTAATGAAATCAAGCGTTGTAGAAGCAAGGAATCTGAATGAATTTGAAAAAGCAATAAGCAATAGAAAGATAGCAAAAATATTTTGGTGTGATTCAGTAACCTGCGAAAAAGACTTAAAAGAGAGATTAAATACTATTAAATCAATATTATTGCCTCTGGAACAAGGAAAAGTTTCTGGCAAATGTGTTATTTGCAATAATGAAGCAAAGGTAATGGCTTATTTTGGAAAACCCTACTAAAACTTCAATCAAGCTTTGCACAAAAAGTAATCCTACAAGGACTTTATAGTGCTTATCGCTTCTTGAGCGATTTTAGGGCTTATATGCATATTTATAAAGCTGTCGCGCGAGCCGTGAGATTATAGGAATTTGTTACAATATATATTTTCTAGTATCTATCAAATTAATGACTTATTGTGCAAAGCCCATGAACAGGCATCTAAAACATTAAATGATGACGGAAAATTAGTTAGTGTGTTCTTGTCTGATCTTAAGAAGCATGGATGGCTTGAAGTTTCTTTGGACAATAATGATTCTAGGATTAGAAAATATAAATTAAAATCACCAGAAGAAGCTATTAAAGAAATGAAAAGATGAAAAACTCACCTATTTCTATAGTTACGAATTTGATTATGCGTATGCCCTAGTTTATATAACTCTATTACCTTATCTGCAGAAATGCCGCTTTCCATGTATGTTTTATTCACTAAACCTAAATCTCTACCCATTGATGTTAGTATTGGTCCTTTCTTGCCACCAATTCTAGCTAATGCGTCTAATAAATTGGAATCGAGCGTTAGCAAAATATCTGTAGTTGTTAATATACCACCTCGTACAGGTATGGTATTCTTTATTTGTGAGACAAGTTTACTGTACTTAGCTCTTAATTTTCTTTCAATTACCTTTATTCCTCTTATTTCTAATGCTTGCTGTGAATACTTTGTAAGAAATTCGGTTAGCTCATCATTGCTTTGTAACTTATCGATAGACTCGTGCACTTTAACCATCCATCTTGGTGGATGTATATTATCTTCAGGTATCGCAGCATAAATTTTAG
>JACPNH010000010.1:0-10306 GCA_016185565.1 Candidatus Woesearchaeota archaeon
GAAATCAAAATCAAACTTTATATAATATAGAAATATCAACAGTTGACGGAAATGCAGATTTGTATATTAAAGCAAATTCTTCACTTATTTCAGGGCCTAATCAAATAGGGCTAGGAAATGAAACTTTTTCTTTTAGTACTACAGATCCCCAGGTTTTGGGGCAACCCAGAAGACAAATTACCACAAACTTTATTGATAATAAGATCGGGTCTAATATCACTAACGTTTCAATAATTTATTTGAAATTTTATTTAGATGTTCCAGCATCACAATTACCCGGGATTTATTTTAACAATGTGCTTTTTAGAGCTGTGGAAGCTAATACTAACCCTTAACCAAAACATTTAAATATATTTGAGAGATTCATACAATAGAGATGAGCTACAAGGAGGTAAAACTGGTTTTCTTTGCTGTGTTGTTAGTACTATTTTTTTTTTCAGTTTTATCGCTATTTACAATTAAATGGGCAAATAAAATCAGCGGGCTTGCAGCTGAACAATCAACAGTGTCTAGAGTACAAGTACAAGCTTTTTTTTCTATAGCAAAATCTAATGATTTGAATACTATCGATTTTGGTACTGTTGCCAACTTGGCTAATGCAAACGATTTAAATGCTTCGCAGAATTATAATGGTCCAAATAACGGGACATTATATTACTTGGCTGTAACTGATTCTAATGTCGGGGTTGATTTTTGTATAAGGGGAACAAGCCTTCAAAATTCGGCAGGGGATATTATAGACATAGGTAATTACAGCTGGTCTAATAGTACTATTAACAATTTTACTGATTTTAATCAACCTCCGCCCGCATCACAGTCCGTGGTTCTTTCAACTACTTTTGAAGGTTCAGCAAAAAATGTATTGAATGGACAAAATGCATATTATAGATTTTATCTTGATATACCACCTAATACCAATCCTGGAATATATAACAATACGGTATATTTTAAGGGTGTAGTATCCGGCGGTGCATGTTAAGATGAAAAAATTTTTTCTTTTTCTAGTTATTTTTTTATTACTTGTAAATTTTTCTTATGCTAGAAAAGGTGTTGGTATAGTAATCAATACGCAAAGTGAAATAGTTGAAGAAAATAAAGAAACTTGCATAGTTTATGGAATTTACAACCCCTGGGATGAGAATGTTAAGGCTGCTTTACAAACAGAAGGTGAAATAAATAATATACTTTTGAACTATAAAAGTGAAGAGAAGCTAATAATGGCTGGTACTACTCATAGCCAAGCAATTCCTGTAAATTTATGTTTCAAGGTTCCCAAGGTTTATAAGGACAATTGCTTAATAGGAAATCTTTTATGCGAACAAAAATGCGATTCTCAGCAAGTGAGCTATAGTGGTAATGTTATAGTTGTAGAAAAAAATGAACAAATAGGAGCGGTATCAGGATCGCAAACTAACTTAGGAGTTTCTGCCCCCATTACAATAAAAGTAAAATGTACAGTCTCTCAAAGAAACTATGCTCCTTTATGGATTAGTTTATTTGTATTAGTTTTGATAGCATTTGTAATATGGACGATATTAAATAAAAAAAAGAAACAAAAACAAAATCAGAAAGAAAATCAAAGTGAAAAAACAAATTAAGTCATTAATTTTTGCTTTTATAGCGTTTTTAATCGTATTTGAAGTATTATCAATAGAGCAATCATCTTCTATAGTAAACATAACATCTAATAATACACAAACTCCTAAACCCGTTCCACCAAATGGTGGTGGCAGTGGCGGGGGAGGCCAGTTAGGAATCTCTACTAAAAATGAAACATCTCTCACTAACAATACAGAAAATGCAACTATGCCAAATTGTATCGGAGACAGTTGCATAACAAAAAATAAAACAAAAGAGCAGTATCCCCAAAATGTTCCAAATAAAAATGGTTATAATAACATTTTATTATTTATAATCCTATTTTTAATTTTATTATTTATAATCCTAAGCTCATATAAATTTTTTAAGTATAAAAAACATAAAGCTAAAGTGAGAACCAAATTTAAGAAATTTTAAATTATACTATTACTGCCCTTCTTTTGATACCTAAAATATGTATGTTCATCCGAGGCATTTAATAAGCTATAACCTCTTGAGGGTTTTGCCTCTCAATTGGTAGTTCTATTGAGTTTAGCTCATCTAAATCGTTTAAGTCATTAGCCTTTACTTTTTTAGTTGAAATAGTGTAAAGTATACCGTCCATGTATAGGCTTCTGGATATTTTTGTTAGGTAGTCATAATAACCTTTTTCTTTTGTTTCATCTGTATCTGAATGGGTGATGCTTCCCTTAAGCTTTATTCCTTCGTTTGAGTTAATAGAAAATACATATGCTCCTTGGAATGTCGTTTTACCATATGCATAAGGCGGAATTTCATTTGGATATTCTGATTTGTCTATTTCAGCTAATGTAATAGGTATTACGAGTAATTGTTTTTCTTTGTCAAATAAGAATGCCCTATGATCATATAAGGCATCAGAATCTGTTCCTCTATCTCCGAGATTGTATTTTGAAATCTCTTTAGGATTTTCTGGATTTGATACATCAAACAACGCTATTTTAATACCTTGGTACCATGCAAAATCTGTTTCACGACCGTTTCTTTCTTCAGAAATGGCATCAACAGCCTCCTTGCCAATGCCTATAATATGATTTTCATCGTAAGGATGCAAGTAATCTGAATAACCAGGTATTTTTAATTGCCCGAGCAGTTTAGGATTTTCTGGGTTTTTTAAATCAATAACAAACAAAGGATCGATTTTTTTGAATGTTACCATATATGCTCTCTCTCCTAAAAATCTTACAGAGTATATTCTTTCTTTTGGAGCAAGGTCTTCAATTTTTCCTATAATATCGAGGTCTTCATCAAGAACATAGATGTGATTTAGAGAAGTTCCCCCAAAAATTTCTCCTGTAGTAGTTGCTATCCTGAAATTGTCTTTGTACTCATCCATTGAGAATTGATTTAATATGACCCCCGGAACTTCTCCTCTGGTTTTATATTCAACATTTTTATTGTATATTGAAATCTTATGTATAATTGTCTTTTGAGTTTCCTTTTGAATTTCGGCTTGCACTTCAGTTGTTTTTTCTTGGATTTTTTTCATCAAATCTTTTTTTTCGGATTCGCTTAACTTGTTGTAGTAGAGTTCAAGTATAGCATCTATTTGTGCTTGTTTTTCGTAATAAGGAATGTCACTTTTCAATATGTCATTAATCTTATCAGCAGTAGTGCTGTCTACTAAAGGAACTAGAACCCTTTCCATTAATCTTTCTTGGTAATCAATTGTAGATATGTACTTTTGGGATGTTAAATAGATATTTTCCTTTGAAACAAAAATATTTTGTGTATATCCAGTAAGGAATGTTTTTATTTCTGGATCCGAATTAGAGTTTATATTTATTGACATTATTGTAGTAAGCCTATACGAATCGTCATAGATGTCAAAATAATAAATATCTCGGGGTGAAATTTGTATTGGTCTGGATGCTGATTTTATCTCTGGAAGATATATGTTATCTTTTTGATAAACTATTGGCTGATTTAATATTACATATACATAGTTATCTATCATTCTTGCATCAAAGTAGCTACCGTCATATGTAATGCTATTGAACAGTTCAGGAGCTTTTTTATTAGAAATGTCGTAAGTTTTTACAAATGATTTGCTTTGGTAATACATTGGACCTATTACTGTTGGAGAGTCTATTGATATTGATTTTTCTGCTAATGGTAAAGGCTCATAAATGTATTTTTCTTGGCCAAACACTATTAATTTGTCATTGTTTACAAATATTTCATTTACAGTACCATTTACATCTATGCTTGAAAGCAACTCCATATTTTTGGGTGGATATGCATCTATTATATGGATTTTTTCTTGAGAAACTGTATAGACATATTTACCGTCGTTCTTTACAATATCTGGCTCGTCAACGCCCTGAACTTGTATATTTGTAGTAGAGTAAGTGCTTGCTCTGGCATCAGAAATACCGGCTGCTGTAGTTTCTGCACCCAGTACTTGTGGGCCTGTAGCAGCCTTTTCAAATCCATAGCCACCATAATAACCTTGTTGCTGTCTGGCTTTTAAAAAATTTTTAAGTTCGTCAACTGAAGAAAATTTTTTTATACCATTTTCTTTAATGGTTACATCTTTTATATTACATCCGCTGATTAATAGTATAGTAACAATAAATATTACAAATATCCAATTTTTTATTGCTACATTTTTCATAAGATTATATTAAAAATTAATTGTATATAAACCCATCGAAGACTTCAATCTGATTTGAAGCGTTATCAATCTTTAGGCAGAATTTAACGCAATCTTTTGTTTTTGTAGGTCAAATAATTTTCATAATATATTTTGCCCCACTTTTTTATTCCTTTTTTGCTTAGATGTAGAAGGTAGTCTGCTATTTTCTGGCCGCTGAAAAGCTCAGGCACTATAACGAAATCAGCGCCTTTTTTGTAAAGTTCAATGGCATCATCTATTTGTTTTGAGATAACAAATATTAAACATTTTAGTGATTTCATTTCTTGTATTAAGAATTTGTTGTCTTCAGTGTTTGGTATTGTTGATATTATTATTTTTGGCTTGGCTGCCTTAATCTTTTCTATGACATCATAATCGCTAATATCTCCGTACAAACAGTCTACTTTTTCCTTAGTTAGTCTTTCAATTATTCTAGGATTAAAATCTAAAATCAAAAATTTCTTTTTTTCCTTTTTTAGATAATTAATCAAATTAAAGGCTCCTCTATCACCTCCGATGACTATTAATTCATAATTTTTACTTTCATCGTGATGATGCAATCCTTCAATAGTTTCAGGTTTTTCAAATATACTAAGGTATTTTGAGATTTTTTTGTAAATTTTGTTGTTATAAACTATCATATAGGTGGATCCAATTATGGTTATTATTCCTACTAATGTTACTAATGATGCAGCATCCTTGCTTATATGGGCAAGTTTAAGCCCGATTGCCATTAGTATTAAAGAGAATTCACTAATCTGAGCTATAGCCACCCCAGTCATGAAACCGGTTCTTTTTTTATACCCAAACAATCCCATTAATACCATTACTATCAATGTATTTCCGACAAGAACAAACAATGACAACAATATTGCAGGAATTATTAAATCTTTTATAGAGAGCAATTCAAAGTTAATCCCCAAGCTAACAAAGAACATTATAATAAAGAAGTCCCTTAGATGTTTTATCTTGTTAATTATGTCATAGCTGTAAGGCAATATAGCAAGACTAATTCCTGCTAAGAATGATCCTATTTCTATTGACAAATTTAGGAAAAAGGCTAAAGCAGAAATTAAGAAGCACCATCCTATGCTTGTTATTAATAACAATTCTTGGGAAGCTGCAGCTGATTTAAACAATTTTGATAGCAGATATCTGCTAACTATGTATACAATAAAAATCAATACTATAAATTTTATTAAAAGAAAAAATAGCATATTGTTACCAGAATTTTCATTTAGGCTTGATAAAAATACCAATATTAGTAGTGCTAAAAAATCCTGTACTAGGAGTATACCAATAGTAATTCTGCCATATAAAGTGTCTAGTTCATCTTTGTCTGTCAATAACTTTACAACAATAATCGTGCTGCTAAATGTTAATGCTAAGCCTATGTATAAAGATACTAAATTATTAAATCCAAGTGCTTTTACAAATAAAAATCCAATTAATGCTGTGAAAACCACTTGGCCTAAGCCAGCTATTAAGGAAATACGACCTAATTTTTTTACGTGATTATAGTTCAAACTTAGTCCCACTAGGAATGTAATTCAGGAATGTCGGACCTAGGATTATTCCAGTTGTTATATAAGCTATAATTAATGGCTGTTTTAGTTTTCTGCTTATCAATCCTAGTATGGCAGATATTATTAATATTAATCCGAAATCAATAAAAAGATTTTCCATAACCACCTCTTTTTAAAATATGAAATTTATTGTATTTTTAAATCTTTTGAGAACTATAAAAATTAAAATAAAGCAATAAAAATTACTTTCTTGTTAATGTAATTTCTATTGTTGAGACTCTTACTTGTCTTTGTTCTTTGTTTTCGAATTCTTCTGAGTTTATTTTTATGTCTTTTACATGTACTGTGTTTTCTAAAAATCTTTTTGCCGCTACTTCTGATACATCTACGGCTCTTGATATAAACTTTCCTCTGGCTTTTATTACGACCTCTTCTGCACTCTGCGTCGTGAACTGCATTACCACACCTGTTACATAATTGCTGGAAAAATAGACTTAACTATTTTTCTTTCATGAACGGCTTGCCGCCTATGAACACTGTGTGGTCGTCTTTTCTATGCATTTCTGATGTCATTTTTGTCAACCCCCTATATATGCTACTTGTTTTTCTAATCGTTCTTGTTTTCTCTTTATGTTAAAACCTATATAGCCATAGAAATTTATAATACTTTCTCTTTTATGGATATTAAAAAGCAAGAACTATTTAGTCTTTTTTCTGAGCTAATCTTGTTACATAGCCAGCGATTATATTCCTTAGCTTCTTAGAACTTGTTTCTATCATTGATGATACTATCTTTTTATTGCTCTCAAAATCTTCCTTAAATGCTTTGGGATTGCTGTTGAAAATAGCAATTGCAGTTCTTTTTGTCAAGGTTGTTTTTATTCTGCCCATAAAGATGAGGCTAAAAATAGTATTTTTAACACTTTCGGTTGTTAAATTTTTTTTGTTCTTAGAGGAAAACTAAGATTTGAATAAATGACCTAACGTGTTCGATGACCCAGTAATTTATTTTTAAAAGAAAACCGTTTCGCCATATATTTGTTGGTCTCTTAAAAATTTAACAATATCTAATTCTTGTTCTTTTTGGATAGGTTCTACATCAGAAACATATCTAGAACAATCGTCTTTCTTATGTTTGTACTTCACAACAAAACCAACGATTTCATATGATTTAGTCTTTTTACCTTTAAGATAAACCCAATTTTCAACCACCAACAATCTTCTACCACTATAATCTAAAATATTATCATTACTTACTCTGTTTATTCCAAGAGGTAATTGATGTACATATTCACCAATCGGAATCCCCGAAGGATGTCCATCATATTTTTCCTTAATATCGTTAGGAGTTTTCGTAGAACATCCGGTAGCTAAAACCAATCCTGCTAATCCAGTTAATACCACATTTCTTAATGATTTCATCTTGTATCCTGACTATTTAATTGTTTTAAAGCTCTGTTAAATCTTTGTAATGGTAATTCTATTGTTTGAGTCATTTTTATACATTAACCCTCCTTTATGTTAAATTTCTATGTAAAATAGAACTATTAACTAGCATATAAATCTTTCTATTTACCACTATTCTATAGTGGTAATTAATTCTATAAATTATTGGAGGTCTCAAAAATGTATGAAATACTGCAAGAGATTCAATATAGAGAAAAAAATCGTTACTAATCTGATTCTATTTCCAATTCTATTTTCTTTTTTCCAATAGGATAAATTCTCACCAAATCTTTATAACGTATACCAGAAAATTTTACTATTTCGGGTGGTATTCTAACAACTAGTGAATTGCCAGATTTTGTGATTTGTGCTTGTTTCTCAAGACCAAACAGCTTCTTTTTCTTAACTTCTTGTTCTATTTCATCTAAAACTTCGTCACTTAAATATTCAGAATCGCATTTTGTACATACTTCGCACTCTTTAATGCCAAAGTCTATTCCAAAAAACTCTACATTGGTGTGACTTTTTTTTAATATTCCACCACAATTACATTTATATGAAAGGATTTCTTCAACCATATTTTCACCATATTTTCACAGTAACAGGATAAACTTTGTGTATTTCATTTTTCTTGAAAAAATATTCGGAGTAAACAACACTATAATAAGAATGGAATGCTTCAATCAAGTTTGTTTTCTTCTGTATCCTCTTTTGACCCCTTTGGATTGCATTCACAATATCTTTTCTGGATATACCCCTTAGCCACATTCTCTCTATTGCGTGTTTAGCTCTTTTGTGATTCCAGTTGATCTTCAAATTCATTAGAATACATGTATTCTTTGTAATATATAAACCTTTCTATTTTCAAGACTCTTTCTCTAAAAACAACAGCCAGAATGTAAATCTTTGGGGAAAACTAAGATTTTATGAAATGATGTAACACAATCCGACGATTATTTAATAATATAATCATATACTATATTTGTATTAACTTCAATACCTAGTCTTTTAAGTTCTTCTACAATACGACTCTTATTGTAAGATTCAGCCCTATATAAAACTCCTGATAAAAATTGTGTTTTATCATCTAAAACATCAATAAAATCTCTAACCATGGGTTTATTAGACCCGTAGCATAATCTTAAGTCTACACTGCCTACCATAACCTTTCTTACGTGTTTTGAGTTGTTAACATAATGGTTTATCATTGGATCTCTTAATCTTGTTTTATAATCTTCACTTTTTCGTCCATTAAATCTTGGAGCGCCTTCTCTTGTGTTAAGAACTTCAACTACATATGGGGCTACTAGATATCCAATATCTTCCTCACTAATTCCTACTTCATTTCTAGATAAATCTAATCTTTTTAGAAATTTTAAATAAAGATCTATTGCTCTATTATTCAATAAACTAAGTTCAAAGCATGGTCTTCCTGGGTCAGATTTTACTACATCTGTTTTTCCATAGAATATTCTGAAACCCTTAGGAGCAAAACTAACATCTAAATCACCAAAATTTGATTCTAGCACATCTGCTACAACATGAAATGATAATCCACTATTAAGATAGGACCACATGTCTGGAAGTTCTTCCCAAAAACGACCATTATTCAGACGTTTCCTAAATTGTCCATCAATAATCCCAGAAAACATAGAATCTGTTTTTTCTACAAGTTCTCTATACAAGATACTATGGGGTCGCGTTAATCCCGGCCAACCATAAGTACCAAAAGGAGCCAAAAATGCTGTGTTAACTGCTACATTTAAAATTTGTTCTAAATTAGCATCACTAAAATTTTGTCTTGCCCATAATCTTACATTTTCCCTCTTTTTTCTCTGTTCGTGCGGAGTACTTCTTTCAAGAAATGGACTGTATTGCGGATTTGAGGCACCATCCATATAACTTAGAGTTCTCCAGAATCTTCCATCATTTAAATCTTTAAATAACAATTTAATTCTTTCGTCATCTTTTTTATGAGGGTTGTTAGTTAAGTATGAACTCTGAAAGTCTTTTATTTCTTGTTTTATTCTTTCTCTAGAATGTTCTATTTGACTAGGTTCATCTGGCAAAATTTGTAACCTGTAACTTGTCATTTAAATCTTTAATTAAGAAAGTCTTAAAAATCTATCGGAGGTCTGAAAAATGTACGAAATACCTCTTTTGAATAATTTTCTATAGAAAACATATTCACTACACTCTCCATTTAAACACTCTTTGTAAATTGCACAAGACCAGTAGTTAAACTTATTTGTCTATTGACCTTCTTGAGACTGCGTTTTCAGGGAGTAATACTAATGGCTTCGGCGGGAAACGTAAAGAATCTGAGTACAGATCATTGCTGTAAATAATTTCAGTGAGCTCATCTTTTTGCCATTTTGGAAACATTTCAAAGCCGATTATTTTCGTCTTGAAGTTGTCTAGATAAGTGTTGCATTCTGATTCCACAATTTTGACATAATAGTTTTTTTCTTTTTCTGATATTTGGTTAGCAACGAATGTACTTTCTATCGCTTCCAAAGTTTCCTTTTTGTTAGCACGCATCTCTAGTTTCAGCCCGACAATAATTCTTTTTAAGTCCAAGAATTCGTCTTCAGGTATTACAATTTCCTGATGTCTCTCTGGTTCAGCTGTCGAATCCTGAAAAGCCTGAAAATCCTCCACAATATTTGCGTCTTTCGCGTTTTTCAACAGCTCTTTTCTAGCTTCTTGATAAGCTTTCCTAGTTCGCGGCTTGCTATGATATTGTGTTCTAGGATATAGTATTATATCTGCTTGAGACGATGGATTATATCTATTTGGGTTCTCTGTATAAATATCCGCGATAATCACCCCCGCCCCTAAAGCAATCGCACCAAGAAAAAGACGAATACCAAATCCCCCCCGGCCTTTTGATTTAGAGCTTCCTGTGTCATATGAAGTCCCATGAGAATATGATCGAGAATCAGAGGATTGTCTTGTTACTCTATCTTCTAATTCATGTCTTTTTTTCTGTGAATTCCATTTGAATGTTCCAGATTCACCATCGGATGTTTCAACTTCATAGTCATAATGCGGATTAGCATCAGGAATAACGCAAGTT
>JACPNH010000010.1:10394-10827 GCA_016185565.1 Candidatus Woesearchaeota archaeon
TTCTTCTGTAAGTTCATAGTTCTCTCCGAATGCGTTTCTGGTTTCCAGAGAACCATCCCAATTCTCATGCAGTTCCCCTAAATTCTTATCTGGGAGAAAAAAGAATGGTGAAGTATTCTCTTCGTACAAAACCTTTTTGCCATTTTCTTCTTTTATATATGTCTTTCCCATATTATATATCCCCTTGTGTTTCTTAGAATTTTTGTATTAGCCATTTTAATTCCTAAGTTGTAATTCCGACCTATATTTTCTAACATATAAAACTTTCGGAGGTCTCAAAAATGCACGGAATATCACAGGAGTTTCTTAAGAAACTATTTTCTTCTTTTGGTTGTGTTGAATCTTTGTGAGTTTCTATAAGCTCTTAAAGCATAATTAACAGGATTTTTACATTTTAAACAGATTTCATCAGGATCCTTAACACCAATATTTT